>DAOSXA010000005.1:0-24630 GCA_035380245.1 Candidatus Zixiibacteriota bacterium
TGCGATCCCGCGCTTTATCGTAGGCATCGCTGGTGGCCCACCCGTCCACGGGTGGAATTTGAAATCATATTGACAACACAATTTCGTGGGCGGCAGACCTCCCGGTCTGCCCCTGCAGCAGCCTTGCCGGTCGTAGCGCGGGATCCCTGCGATCCCGCGCTTTATCGTAGGCATCGCTGGTGGCCCACCCGTCCACGGGTGGGATTTGAAATCATATTGACAACTAAATTTCGTGGGCGGCAAACCTCCCGGTCTGCCCCTTGTGTATGCAACTGGACTTCCGTCACCACAATCTGCTTGCTTGTGCAACCCTGGTGTCGTACCGTGCGTAAGTTATACTGTTGACGCAGGAATGAAGAAACGACGTCTTTGAAAACAACGACAGAGGAGGTCCCATGTCTGATGAATACCAATCGCGACGTAAATTCCTGAAAATGGTTCTGGCCACGGCTCCTGTTCTGGCTTTTGACTGGTCGGTTTTTCCCGTTGGATCGTTCGCTGCCGATACCGAAGATGATAACTGGGATGTAATCGTTATTGGTTCCGGACTGGGCGGCCTTTCGGCGGCGGCGGCATTCGCTCGGCAGGGATTTCGTGCCCTCGTGCTCGAACGGCACAATCGTCCGGGCGGATATGCGACTGTTTTCAAACGACCGGGCGGCTTTCAATTCGATGTCTCGTTGCACTCTACCTCCGTTCCCGAAACCGACGGCAGACGTCACATCCAGGGATTTCCCGACATTACCGACGTCGAATTCGTTCCGCACCCGAGCACCTTCCGGGGCATTTTCCCCGACTATGATATTACCTGTCCGCAATGCAATCCGCAGGGGTACATCGACCAGCTCAAAAAGCTGTTCCCGAGCGAGGCGACCGGGATCGATTCGGTATTCGAGACCATGAGAGGTATCAACGTCGATATCGGCAAACTGCAGGATGCCAAAGGCGAAATTAATTACGGCACTTTTCCCTTCGAATACCCCTATTTGTTCAAAGCCTACAGCCAGCCCTGGGGACAAATTATCGACGCTCTCGTAACCGATATCAAACTCAGGAGCATCATCAACGCTCAATGGGGCTATTACGGCCTTCCGCCCTCGAAACTCTCCTCAATTTACTATGCCCTGCCGTTCATGGGGTATCTCGAAACCGGCGGTTATTATCCCAAGGGGGGATCGCAGGTGATATCCGATGCCTTTGTCAGCTACATCGAAGAACGCGGCGGCAAGGTAATGCTCAGCACCGCCGTCGATAAAATCTTGATAAAAGATGGCGCCGCCTACGGTGTCCGCACTGCCGAAGGTAAAGAATACACCGCCCGAGCCGTCATCTCCAACGTCAACGTTCCGGATACGTTCAATAAACTCATGACACCGGGCGAGGAGCTAACCGAGTACCTCAATAAAATATCCGGATATAGCGTATCGCTCTCTTCATTCCAGATCTGGCTGGGTCTCAAGGATGATCTTGTCGGTAAATTAGGCCTGAAGGACGCTGAGATATTCTACCAGAACAGTTATGATCATGAAGCGTCGTTCAAGGCGCTGGTCGAGGGACGAATCGAGGATGAAGGCGGTTACGGATTAACGCTGTACGATAATCTCTATGAAGGATATTCTCCCAAGGGTAAAAACACGATCAATATCATAACGTTGATGGGTTACGACCATTGGAAGAAATACGAGTCGGACTACTTTGCCGGAAACAAAGATGCCTACGATGCCGACAAGGAGCGTATCGCCGATATCCTTATCGACCGAGTCGAAAAGACGCTGATACCGGGATTGCGTGAGGCTATCGAGGTGAAGGAAATCGGGACACCGCTCACCAACGTTCGCTATACCGGCAACTACCGGGGCGGCATTTACGGTTGGGATCAAACACTCAACAATGCCATGCCCAATCGTTTACCTCAAACCACTCCGATCAAAAACCTGTATTTGTCGAGTGCCTGGACTCAACCGGGCGGTGGTTACGGCGGTGTCATCCGGAGCGGTCTGAACTGTTTCGGTAAGGTTATGAAAGCCTGGGGGTAAATTCCAGATAAACCCGACAATTTAGCAGCCCGAGACCATTACGATTTCGGGCTGTGGTTGTATTACGTAAAAATACTTCGACTCTTCCTGCGGACAGGGGGATCGGATCAAGGGTAGTTGGCCTTGATCCGGTCAAAAGCTTTGTTGACTTCTTCGGGCGGGACACAGAAAGACAGTCGCAGATGGCTTTCACCGGTTGGACCGAAAGCAATTCCCGGAGTTGTTGAGACTTTGTTCTCTTGCAGGAGTCTTTTACAGAAAGCGGTCGAATCCTTTCCTTCATCGAGCAGAATCCTGGGGAACATGAGGTAGGAGCCATGCGGCTTCTGATACGAAAACACCGAATCCAATTCATCCAGTCGTTGACACATGAGATCCCGTGCCGCCTGGTAATGAGCCCTGAATTCCGCGACACAGTCCTGCGGTCCTTCCAACGCGGCAAGAGCCGCATACTGCGAAACGACCGGTGCACAAATAGCGAAAGGGATATGGGCTTTGGTGATTTGTGGAATCCATGTTTCATCCGCATGCAGGTAACCGATACGCCACCCGGTCATCGCGTAGGTTTTCGTGAACGTATAACAACTTATCACGTGTTTTTTCAACTCGGGAATCGATGCGAGGGAGAAATGCCGGTGGCCGTCGAAAACGAAATACTCATACGCTTCATCGGTAATGATCACGAGATTGTGTTCGAGAGCGAGTGCGGCCAGATCGCGCAATTGTTGTTCCGAAAAAACCGTACCGGTCGGATTATTGGGTGAGCAACAGATCATCGCTCGCGTTCTCGGAGTGATGCTCTTTTTGATCGCATCGAAATCGAGAGCGAATCCTTCTTCTTCGATCGTTGGAATTAGCACCGGTTTGCCGGAGGCCATTACCACCTGCCGAATATGGGTAGAATAAGTCGGCGTGAACAACAACACTTCGTCACCCGGATCGATTACGGCCATGACCGCCGCCGACAATCCCTCGATAGCGCCTACCGTTACCAGGATCTGAGCAATGCCGGCCTTCACATCATTGTCTCTCGATAATTTATTTACGATGGCTTCGCGTAGTTGCGGCAGACCGGAGTTCTCGGAATATCCGCCGACACGTCCGTCCCTGATTGCTCTGACTGCGCCCTCCTTGATATGCTCGGGGGTGTCGGAGGTCGGTTTGGCCCAGGACAAAAAAGCGACATCTTCAACCTCTTTGGAAAGCCGGGTCATTTCGTGAATAGCCGATTTCGATATCTGTGCAACTCGATTTGATATTCTGGGTTCTTCGCTCATAGGATTATCCTCCACCACAGGGCAGGCCTGCAGTTGTTATAGGTCGATTTCGGCTCCTACTCCTCCTGATATGAACTTGTTTGGATAAAGCGACCGGATCTCGTTGATATGTCGCGTGCAATGAGTGGGGCAAACACGGGACAGCGGCTCCAGAATGTCGTATTCTGCGAATCCGTGTAAACCGCCGATGAGGGCGTAGGCCGTTCCGAACGGTTTTACGGCATTCAGAATGGCTTCCACCCCGGGGTGGGCGCATCCGACCACCACGACCAATCCTTTTTCCGTTCGGATGGCCAGCGATTGTTCGATACCCTTCAACATGCCGGTGCTGTAGAAACCGTCACGGAGTTGGAACGACTCATCGACGTAGACCACCTCGCGGGCGGATTTGATCCCCCGCAGTTCATTGGGCGCATACACTTTCACCCGGTTGTTCCGGTCGAGGAAAGACGATAAGCCGCCACTATGGTCGAAGTGGGAATGCGAGATGAATACCTCCTCGATCGACTCCGGATCAACTCCGAGCACCCGCATGTTTTCTATCAGAATCGCTCCGCTCGCGCCGGTATCGAAAAGCAGTTTTACCCCGTCATGTTCGATCAGGCATGAAAAACCCCAGTCAGCCTGCGTCCCGTCTGTTAGAGATTCATTGTCGTAGAGTATCGTGATATTCATGTTAACGGACCTTCATTCGCATTTCGCCTATACGTTGATCCCTTTGAGGATAATGTCGCCGATGGAAACGCCGAGATCATCGGCTATCAACTTACATTTGGCCTTCAATAAAAAGAAGATCGGGCGGTGATAGTTGGACAAAGCCTCGTAGTTGCCCTGCCCCTTGGCGATTATGAATTCCGCTTCTTCCAACATCTTCCTGAACTCGGGACTACATGTATTGAGAACGGCTCCGGGGGCATCGGCGCCGGAGGACACGATTGTGGCCACCTTGTCGATCCCCGCTTCCAGCGCATCTTCTCGGGTGGCATCGTTCAAAATAGGTTGCTCACGTACGACGAATAACGTCGGTTTGTCCAACTGTTCGATAAGAAGACGGTCGAACACCGTTTCGCCGGCGTTATCTCCGATGTACAAGATTTGCCCGGCCGTGGCCAGATCTCTCTTGAAAATCTCGTAGTCACAGACGGCAAAATTACGAGTTAAGGCATCGTCGAGCGTGGCTTCGATATCGAACGTCCCGCTCGGGCCGAAGTCGATAATATTCCCGGCAATGGCAATGCGAATCGCGGTAAGCAGGCGGTCGTCCGCCTGCTCGATCACTTGTTTCATTTGAGGATAAAGGGAAAGAGCTTTGACCGTGCTTTCCCGTTTCAATCCTTTGAACGGATCGGGATTCCCCGTTATCCGATTCACCAGTTGGTAGACCAGTCGACCCGTTTCCGGCGGTGTGCTGTCGAGCGAGATATCCTTCAATAACCGGCCGAGTTCATCGAGGAGATGCTTGAGTACACGTTCATCGTCGGTCGCGACTCGTCCGGCGCGAAGAGCCTGCTCGAAAAAGCAGGGGATACAATCGAGATATGTCTTCATCTGTCGATCCTTTCTGCGGACGGTTGGTACAATGGGCTAATAGTGAGCTTAGTCGTCATCCGTACCGCTCGTCAGATCGAAGCCACACTCCTTGAGTCCTTCTATGAGGCGATCGGGATTGCGCGTCCATTGTCCCCATTTACGACTCATGTGTTCCGTCCAACTGTATCGTTCAAACGTAAAGGTCTCTTTCTTTCCCTGCTCCAGCGGCACCATATAGTCGGCCTTGCGGTAGTAATCCTGGGCAAGATAGCCGCGGTCCATTACCTCTATGGCACGGTCGATCATGGCCTCGGTCAATTCCGGGTACTGATCTTCAAAGAGAAAATACTCCATGGGATATCGCGGACGTGTCGGCGGGTTTTCATCGGGGAAACCCACGACGAGCTGGACGATGGGGAAGACCCGTTCGGGCAGGCGGTACTCGTCACGAATCTTGCCGGCCCGATAGGGGGGATCACCGATAAAACAACTTCCCATTCCCAGGCTTTCGGCGGCAATGACGAGATTTTCCGCCATCAGCACCGCGTCCTGAACGCCAAACTGGAACAGCGCCAGATCGCACGATCCGGTTTCCCAACCACGCTTGCGCATGATCATCTCGAGCTTGTGAATGTCGATACAGACCGTGAACAGGAGCGGCGCCTTGAAGGGAGCTTTCGGTGCTTTTCTCTTAAGCAGCAGGGAGCACATTTGCCCGGCAAACGGCGCCTGTTGTGCCGCTCGCACCAGTGTTTCTATCTCCTCGTCCGTCGGCATTTGATCGGTGTATTTGCGAATCGACTTACGATTCAGAAGGGTGTCGATGACTTGGTTGTGTAACATGTGCTTACCTCTGTTACAGGCATCTTGATCGGTCATTGAGACAGTATCGCTTAATCATAGCTGAGGCGAGTTTTCTCGTCGGTCAAAGTTGCCTCGATGATGCTTTTCCACTCCGGACTTTGCCAGGTGCCCAGCGGGTCGTGGACGTTCAGGTATTTCTGCGGGATCGGGTGTGTGCCATAGACGACTTCGAGACCGTATTTAGTTTTGATGTAGTCATGGAAATCAGTGATGTACGGGCATGGGGGATAACCCACGATCAGGCCCGTTGCAAGATGTACCACCTGCACGCCGTTCTTCTGCATTTCATCCACGGTGTACTCGACATTGCCGCCGGGGCATCCGTCGCAGGTCGTGTAACCAACCAGTTCAACTTCCGAATCCTTATACTTACTAAATGCACCTTCGCGGTCGCGCAAAGCTCTGAGGCACTTGCCGCCGGCACACCGGCGGTAGCGGTCGCAAATTATTATCCCGATCTTGATTTTCTTATCCATGTGATTCTCTCTTTTATCGTGTAGTTGTATTCAAATCTTCCGGTACTGTCAGTCGTTTCAAACCATACTTCTCACAGATCAATCACTCCATTATACATTGCCCCACCCTTCCGGGTCAAGGTGGACTACTGCTGAAGTTGCAGCCTGTTGGAAACTCCACGGCTCTGCCGTGGATTAACTGGTACATCCTGATGGGCGGCTGACGTCTGTCGCATCATATCGCGTCTGGTGGCCCACCCGTCCACGGGTGGGATATATCTGAAAACTTCGGATAAAGGTGCCCCACCCCTCGGGTGGGATTCGCGAAGCGAAGCTTTGACAACATTTGTGTGGTGGCAGACGTCCCGTCTGGTGGCCCACCCGTCCACGGGTGGGAAAACGCCGATTTGTACAAACCGAGTAGATAGGTAACAGATTAAATCGGCGACATAGGTAACAGTCATGTAGTGTAGGTTCCTTGGAACTTGCGAATATCTTAAGCTCAAGTGGTTGTCATGCCGGCGAAGGCCGGCATCCAGAGATGAGGGAAGGCGCGGAGCGCCCGAACATAACGCGCCGACGCAGAGCATCGGCGCGAGGAATGGAAGATAGGCACCTGCTTTCGCAGGTGCGACGTTCCCTGTGGCAAGGCTGCTGCAGGGGCAGACCGGGAGGTCTGCCGCCCACGAAATTTAGTTGTCAATATGATTTCAAATCCCACCCGTGGACAGGTGGGCCACCAGCGCGAGGTCAGGATTCTTTAATGCGTAGCGGCGGGGCTTGTCTCCGCCGCGATTGAGGTTTGTCAACAACCCGTCCACGGGTGAGGACGTCGGCACGTCTCCCTGAGAGACGTGCCCTACAACGTCAGGTTGCGAGCAAGCAACCCGACCTGCAAGACTCCCTATGATGGCTATATACCGATTGTGAACCTTTTTTCGGATCGTTTGTTTTACAATAGTCTATGTAAATAGATACCGGCATTGATTGTTACAATGGATCTGTCGGTACTTGTTTTCCAGGATATTATCCGGTCACCTGCGACAGGTCCGCTGGAAAAGAAAGGAGTCAATTAATGGATAATGAATCGACCTTCCCAAAAAAGAGAGTCGCGTTAGTCTGTACTAACTTCAGTATGCAAAGCGCCTTTGGTTTGTTGATTATCGCTCTTAATTCCGCACGATTGGGTTTTGAGACGATGATCTACTTCACTTTTGAAGGCCTGCACATGATTCGTCCCGGGCATCTCGAACAACTGCGTTATTACCCGACCGGGGTTGATCCGTCCGGCGCCGAGGTGGACCGCTACACATCGGAACTCCGGGATAAAATGGATCGCAAGGACATTCCCTTCGTCGAGGACATGCTCCAGATGGCGCAGTTCGAGGGTGTCAGGTTTCTGGCTTGCAAAACGAGTGTTGATTTGTTCGACCTAGGAAAGGAAGACTTCATCGAAGGCGTAGAGATCATGCTTGCCGGTGATTTCATGAAACAGGCGACTGGCTCGGATCTTCATCTCATGTTCTGAAATTTCGGATCGAGACGTGGTCCGGACGGCACGAGTTCGGACCTGCTGCTTCCTTGTTCGACGTCATGCCAATCTGATGTGCCGTCAGGCGTCGCTGCCTGACGGCCATTCCCCGGGTTATAGCTGATCCCGTCCTTTTCCGTTGACATCACGGACGCAACCATAGACATTCTTGATCGAGTGATTATTATTTATGAGCCGTCATCTTCCGTTATCGGGAACGCTCTCAACAGGAGGAATCGTATGCATCGTTGGAAATCCGGCTTCTTCACAGTGACCCGCTTTTTGACAATAGCCATAATCTCGATTGTCTGTTTCTCTCCGTTGGTCCTGGCCAATCCGGGAGACACGGTCAGTTCTATTTCAGCGCCGTTCAAATGCCCGCAGGGCCTTACTTTTGACGGCAAGTATCTCTGGGTTTCGGACCGAAGCAGCGACCAGATCTATCAGGTTGACCCGAAGAATGGCTCGATCCATGATTCGATTTCAACACCCGGCTATGTGCCGCGCGGACTGGCCTGGGACGGCAAATGGTTATGGTGCGTTGACGGTGAGGAAGAGTTGATTTATGCCATTGATCCGAAGAATCGGGTGGTGGAGCGAACCATCTATTGTCCGGTGTCAAATCCGACAGGTCTGACCTGGGACGGACAACACCTCTGGCTAGCTGCCAACCGTAGCGATGAACTTCATAAAATCAGCAGTGAGGACGGCACCACGATCGTCAGCATACCAGCGCCAACCGGGAACTCCTGGGGACTGACCTATGACGGCACCCACCTGTGGGTTTCCGACCGTTATCGAGACATGATTTATATGGTGTGGCCCGATGACGGCACCGTGATCAACAGTTTCAATACACCGGGACCGCATAGCTGCGGACTGGCCTGGGCCGGGTCGCATCTTTGGAATGTCGATTATCAGACCGATCGGGTGTATGAGTTGCAGATGGACGATGGAACTCCCTTTGTCCGCTCCCGGGAGAAGTCGGAGGAGATGGAATACGTTCACCAGACCAGAAACTTCGGCCCGGATACGTTATTGACCCTGGACGTTTACCTTGCGATCCCGGAAAATTTGAGCAATCAGGACCTGCTCAAACCGGTGACGTTTGTTCCCGAACCGACTGATATTCTTACCGATAAATGGGGACAGAAAGTCGCACATTTTCACTTCGAAAATCTTGCCCCGGCCGAGTTCGCCACAGCGCGGATGTACGCATCGGCTAAGCTCTATCAAACGCGTTATTTCGTATTCCCCGACAAACTGGGGACGCTGGCGGATATCCCGGCGGACATTCGTAAAAAATATCTGGTCGATGACGCCAAGTTTTCGATAGAGGACGATATCATTAAGAATGCGGTTAAACAAGCCGTCGGTGCGGAAACCAATCCGTATTGGATCGGACGAAAACTATTCAACTATGTTATCGATAAATTGGAGTACGAACTGGCCGGCGGCTGGAACGTAGCTCCCGCGGTTCTTGCCCGGGGCAACGGTTCCTGCTCAGAATACAGTTTCGTGTATATCGCATTGTGCCGGGCCGCCGGGCTGCCGGCACGCTACGCCGGTTCCATAACGGTTCGGGGTGACGATGCCTCGTATGATGATGTCTACCATCGTTGGGTGGAAATCTATCTGCCGGGCTATGGCTGGCTGCCGGTCGATCCTTCCGGCGGCGACAGCCGACGTCCGGCCGACCAGGCTAATTCATTCGGTTTTCTCGATAACAGGTTCCTTATTACCACCGTCGGCGGGGGTGGCTCGGAGTATTTGGAATGGAGTTATAACTCCAACGAGCGCTGGACCTCACGAGGGAAGTGCAAGGTTGTCGTCGAGGCGTTCGGCGAATGGAGCCCGCTGGAGTCAGACTCGGAATAACGGTTTATGGATAGAGTCTTGCAGGTCAAAGCCCTCAGCCACTTAGCCGGGGGACTTGCTCCCCGGCGGTTGTGTTCGTTTGTGCGCGGCAGACGTCCTCGTCTGCCACGAAGACATGCTTCTGCAGCGTAGATGTTCAGAACGAAAAACCAGTATAAAACGGACGTCACATGAGAATCGAGTATCTTTCAATTGCCGCCATCCTGACCGTCGCTCTTCTCCTGGCTTGCGGACAGAAAAGTGACCGCCAGGAAGAATCCTCTAACCTTGAACCGGACCGTCGGGAAGTCACCGTCGTCAAACTCCTGCCGATTGAATTCGGAGGCAACCGGTACGTGGCCGAAGCGGACTTCGGACTTCAAAATACTGTCCCTTTGATGATCCACGGCAATGCGAGCTTCTATATGATGGTTACTCATGAAATCGCCGAGCAGTTGAACGACGGCAAGCCCATTGAAAAGGTTCGTGATTATGGCTACAGCGACAAAGGGATGGGCCGGATCAACGTCGAAAAGTTTCGGCTCGGTGACAGGACGTTCACTGATATAGAGAACATCCCGGTATTCGATTGGCCGGAGGAAGTAGGGAAGGCCGCTCAGGGGATGCTCGGCATCGATTTTCTGAAAGACGAGCGGGTCAGAATAGACTTCGTCAGGGAACAAATGGAAATCGGTGTCGCGGTGGACAGCGAACCGGACCGGTCGCTGTTGGATCAGGGATATTCGTACACGGAGTTCTTTGTTGAGAATAGTGAAGGATACATGAACGTGTATTTCGAGGCGCTTGAAAAAGAGCTCCCCATTACCGTGGGCACGGTAGCCGACAGCTACAGTCTGGACGCGGTGACGTTCCGGGATAAGATTGAACTTGAATTGACCGATTCGCAGGGGCACAGTCCCAGCGGGACGGATCCGCAAGTCTATGTGAATGCGGTCCCGATCAAATTCAAGATTGCTGATCATTCCTTCGAAATTCCGGTCGGGAAAGCGGATTTGTACAGTTTTGCAGAATATGAAGATGTTGAACAATCGAAGCTGTTTCCCTTTGGTATTTTCGGCCGTGACTGGATGAAAGAAAACAACGCCGTCATAGACTACGCCAACAACATCCTGTACTTCAAACACAGCGAGGAAGAGTAGGGCAGTTCTCTTGGAACCTGCCGTCATGCCGCAGGTCGAGTTGTGGGCGGCAGACGTCGTCTGCTCCATCGTAGGGCAGGTCTCCCCGAGACCTGCCGCCTTACTGTTGATAAAGCCGTACGCACGGATGTTCAGCAAGACACGTCTGTAATGCGGGCGACACAAGGCCACCCGCTATGCGAGGTTAAGACTCCTAAACGCGTAGCGGCGGGGCTTGTCTCCGCCGCGATTGAGGTTTGTCAACAATCCCGTCCACGGATGGGATCAATGGTAGAACTCGATGATTGACACTTAATTCTTCCGCGTTTATTCTTGTGGTGTGATTGGTATTGAAACACGCTGAGGAGCAGGGGGTATTATTGTGTCGATTAAAAACGCAAACAACGGCAAAATGGGATTATGGGAAGCGGTATCCATGGCCGTGGGTACTATGGTCGGCGCCAGCATCTTTTCTATATTTGGAGTGGGGGCCAGTATCGCCAAACAGGATCTGCCGGTAGCTTTTCTTCTCTCCGGAATCTATGCCTCTATCGTGGCCTACTCCTACGCCAAACTGGGCACGAAAATCGTTTCAAACGCCGGTCCTATCGCATTTATCCTCAAGGGCATCGGTGACAATATGGTAACCGGTGCTCTCAGTGTCCTTTTCTGGTTAACTTATGTTGTTTCGATATCTTTGTTCGCCCGTGGCTTCGCCGGGTATTTACTCCCCCTGATCGGAGTAGAAACCGCTCCCATGGCGGTGTCTGTTGTAGTCGTGCTGGTTGTTGTCCTTTTCACCGTACTCACTTTCTTTGGCTCCAAGGCCGTCGGGAAAACGGAGTTCTATATCGTTGCCGTGAAACTGCTGATTCTTGGTGTTTTTATCGCCGTCGGTGTTATGCGGATAGTACCGGATCGGATTATCCCGGTTTTTGACTCCGCCCACACCGGCGGTCTCGTTCACGCATCGGTTATTTTCTTCTTGTCATACATGGGTTTTGGTCTAATCACCAACGCCAGCGAGAACATGGAGAATCCATCGCGAAACGTTCCTCGCGCCATCTTTATCAGTATCGGGATTGTTCTCTTCGTGTATATTGCCGTGTCGGCCGTAGCGGTTGGAAACCTGTCGCTTGACAAACTCATCAAGGCGCAGGATAATGCCCTCGCCATAGCCGCCGAACCGTTTCTTGGTTCATTTGGTTTCCTTCTGATATCGGTAGGAGCCTTGTTTTCGATTTCATCAGCCCTTAACGCAACTTTATACGGGGGAGCCAATATCGCATACTCCCTGGCTAAGGATGGTGAACTGCCGGCCTTTTTTGAGCGGAAAGTCTGGTTCGGCTCCGTTGAAGGACTCTACATAACGGCAGCGCTTGGGATAATCTTTGGGCTGCTGTTCGAGATGGACGGTATTGCTTTTATCACTAGCGGCATCTTTACGGTTGTTTATATCTTCGTTCTGATATCGCATTGGCGGTTGACTACTGAAGTTGGCGGCAGCAGATTTTTAATCACATGCAATCTCATTGTTCTGACAGCGGTATTTATCGCCCTTCTGATTTTTCAACTCCAATCACAGAAAGCTGCCGTTTATGGAATCGCCGTTGTTTTCGTAGGCGCTCTGTTGGCCGAGGTGCTTTTCCGTTACGTGAAGAAACGGTCTTTCCGGTTATTCGGCGAATCGCATGATCGGATATCATCTTCGGATGAATGACGGCAGACATCCCCCGGTTTACACCATTCTCCTCGCACCGTTGTAGAGCAACAGGAGCTGATAGGTCGAAACTTCTGTCCGCCGAAGGCGAATCGCGAAGCGAAGTTTCGACAACACACTAAAGAGATACACCTTTATTATCAGGTATTTTGTGGGCAGCAGACGTCCTCGTCTGCCCAATAGCAGGGCAGGTCTCCCCGAGACCTGCCGCGTTACTCCTCGGGTGTGACCTTTGAATCGACGACAATAACGCGCATCAAATCACTTCTCCAACAGAAGGAACCTGTCTTCATTGTTGAAAAAACTCAAAAAACTCGATATGCTGCGACAGCTCCCGAAGTCTATCGAGAATCTTGTCGGGATAGAGCGATGCAGTCGGTTGAGAATATCCCTCGGCGCCTCGGGCAATCGGGCCAGCAGTACGGAGTCCTCACCGGGATCGGTGGTTGAGCTTTGTTCGATATACAACCCTGTCTCACGTGTTCGGAGTTCGCGGTGATCATTGTACTGATCGGCGCACGACGGCAGCAGGGTAAGGATGAAAATCAGGATCGTCACTGAGGCTGCAACGATACGCCGGAGCCGTCGTTCGGAAGGCTTGGATCAGTTGATAGCTTTGTCCGGTAAATTACCTCTCATCAGACCACAAGCAATTTTGTGTCCTGATGTGTGTCAACGATGAAATCCCGCATCGCAGCAACACCGAGGAGACCCAGCGCCCAATACGGCATGCAGCCGCAGAACGACCACCCTTAGCAGCGACATGTTCTTCGACTGCACCCAAATCACCAGCTTGGAATCGATGCCGGGGTATCATGTGTCGACGCCCGATCGGTTGGTCGCGATCAGGAAGTCCTCATCCTGTCACCGGCACATGGTCCCGCGTGCAGCTACTCTGTGTGTCTCAAGGCTGAAATGAAACGCGATCTGAAGGTATCACTGAGAAGGGTGCGTTTGATCGGTGAGAGTTTCAAAATGCCCCCAATGAATCCCCTGAGGAAGGCGTGAGTTATTTTGGAGGTATCGCTAAATAACAGATTTTGAAGTGTCCCTTGATCCAGATTCTGCAGAATAACACGCTCGAACGTATCCTCCGGGTAGTAGATCCTTTGAGTGCGGTTTACGAGTTTCAGTGAATCACCGGGACATTGTAATCCGCAGACGCCACAACCCAAACACAGCGATTCATTCACGACAGGACAACCGCCATCCTCGCTCTCGTCAATTGCATTTATCGGACAAGCCTCGATACACGCCCCGCATTCGGTACAGTCATTTGGATTCACCTGCGCGACATAGTTCGAACTTACGACCACGTTGGGAAAACCCATACGGCTGATGCCGAGCAGAATGTTGCAGCAACAACCGCAGCAGTGACAGATAAATGAAACGTCCTTGCGGACATTATCTGCGCACAGAACGAGTCCTAGATCTTTCGATCTTGCCAGGTTATCGAGCATCTCCGATTGTGACACTTCCCTGGCCATGCCGTGTTTAATGAGATGGTCGGCGGCATGACCAAGACTCGAACAGGTATCGAGTGGGTTGTCGCAGTGCTTCTCGCCTAAATGCAGTTTCTCGTGTCTGCATGAACAGATCCCTATTGCCAGCTTTTTCGCATTTCTGATAATCTCTTCCGCTTTCTCGTAGTCCAGAATCTCGACATAAGCTGATTCATCGAGGGACTCCTCGTGTGGGAGTATCCTTAACGGCGATATTGACTGACCCTTGCTGAAGTTGGTTCGGAAGAAAGCATCGCTTTCGAGCAGATAATTATGAAACAGGCGAGCCCATTCGCGGGTGTTCAACTGACCTCGTGTTCGCATCATAGTGAACTCGAAAATTCCAACGATCAGCGGGGAAACGGTGTAGTAATACTGCTCATTGATCCAGACATCCATCACGAGTCCTTTTTCGCATAATCCTTCAAGGACGGTTTTCAACCGTGATTCGTCCGTATGAGTACAGCGCATGATTTGATTAATGGAAGACAACCCGTAAGGCATTTTTACGATCAGTTCGGCTTCTTCCGAGGTGTACAACTCTTTTAATATGGAATAAAACGCATCATTCCACGGAGTCCGCGTCCCCAGACCATCGATTTTTCGACCGAGTTTGCGATACAGGTCTTTACCAACTAGATGTCCCAGATATTTACCCTTTCCGGCACCGGTACTCTACCGCCTGTGCCGGGATATGCTTCATGTCTTTTCTTGTTCTTGTAGGATCCCCCGTATGTTGTCAAGATAGGAAATAATGGATCAAAATCACAACGAAAAACAGGACTGAAAAAGGGGTATCTTATGACGGCTCTCTTATCACTCCCTCAGCTTTTCATTAAATTGAGATTCTCAGCGGGAAACATCTATTCTAAGAGCGTGGAACGCGCTGAGAAGCAATTAGATAACTATATCATCAACTATTTTATTACCATCCTATACCGTGGCCTGGTGGCAATACACAATCATGGGCACCCTGTGTTTTTTCAATGGGCCGAATTACAACACGGGAGATATTAATGGATATAAGAATGTGTAAGGATAAATCCCCATGACTTGCCGAAAAACAATGACTCAAGCATAAGAAGACATTTACGTCAACTCAGGGACTATAAATCCTTGTCTCGATAATGTCTTGTTTTTGGGTAATCAGGCGTTGTTGTCGCCAGTCGATTCCTGAGATTGAAACGGGGAAGAGGAGACTGCTTGTCTCTTTTTAAAATCCTCGATCCCCTGTTGAATCCGACTCTTGAAGCCATGAGGCGCCACACGTCCGCAAAGCCCGGTGCCGTCGGCCTTCGGTGTGCACATACGGAAACACCAGGGAGACCTGTTCTTGGTCATTGGGCAACCGATATAGGTGGACTCTCTTAAATCCTTACGGATTCTGATCCGTTTGCTTCTTAATGAGTGAGCTGTTGATGTCATTTCAGTATTCCATTATCCAACTAGTGAGTCGAATCTACTACCACTTCAGTCCGAATTATCCTCGGCGTCCGGTCGTTACCGGTTGTTAATCCCTGTAACCGAAAATGGAACCGGAAGTTCACTTGTATTTACGGTTTCCCGCGAAAAAATAAGGGTAATCACAGCCCGTGTTGTCGGAGAGTGTCGATAAAACCGTACGCCCGGATGTTCGGCCACACACACCTGCTACGTGGGCGACACATGATCCGAGGTCAGGGCTCTTTAACGCATCGCGGCGAGGCTTGTCTCCACCGCAGAGGCGGTTTGTCAACTATCCCGCCGGTGATGTTTCTGTTAAATCCCCCCGGTAGCATTTGCGAAAGACCGATTATGAACATGGCCTAATAAACGGGGATTCGAATCCGACATTAATGTTGGGGGTACATGACCTTACATCACAATTATAGAGGAAAACGCAACGCATCATTATATCCCCCGGGGCCTTAGGCTCGGATGAGAAGCCCTGTCTGAAAAAAGTGCAGAGCTATCGTGAAAAACTACTTGACTTATGGTCAATTATGACCGATAGTCATGTTTGACTGAAGGTCATAAGTGAGGTCCGATGAAAAAACAACCGTCGAAAACAGAGGATACTTCTCCCAGTCGGCGTAACCGCAGAAAATCCGCCACCAAGGCGCGGATTGTCGAATCGGCGCTGGAGCTGTTGTCCCGCCAGGAATACGGCGCCACTACTATCGAGCAGGTGACGGAAGCGGCCGATGTCGGGAAAGGGACTTTCTTCAATTACTTCCCCTCTAAGGAGCATTTGCTCAATGAGGTAGGCCATGAACAACTGGAGGTTATCCAGGCTCTGGTTGAGAAGTCGCTGGCGAAACCGAGGGATACGAAGAAGGTTTTTCAGGATCTGTTTTGGAAACTGACGACGCTGTTTGCCGATAATCCCATTCTGGCTCGCAATCTTATTCTGGCCAATCTCGGCAATGATTCGGCCCGTGAACTCATGGCAACGAATGTCGCCGATAAAGTACGATGGCTGGCCAGGCTGATCAAGCAGGGTCAGTCTCTTGGCTATATCAGAGATAAGGTTAATCCTACCTTGGCGGCCTACTGGTACCTGGACGTCTATTATGGAAACCTCCTGTACTGGGCAATGGAGCCGCCTTCTCGAAAAAAAGAGTGGCTTCAGTTCTCGTTCGATCAATTCTGGGAAAGTGTCGCCGCGGATTCACATAACATTCGAAAAACAAGCCGCTCGCAGCACGCTGGACGCGCCGACGCGAAGAGGTGATGACTATGAGAAATGTTGCAAAATACATTGTTATGACGGTGGTTACATTCATGACGTTGTTCCCCGGAATGGTCATGGCCGAAAACCTGACACTCGGACAGGCAATCAGGACCGCTCTGGCGAATAACGACAAGATCCGGCAATACCGGGCGAAACTTGACCAGGCGAAATACTCCGATCGTGAAGCCTCCGGAAATTTCCTGCCGTCGATATCGCTACAGGCCGGTTACAATCACATGAATGATCCCCTTTCGATCGATTTATCCCCGATCAGGGACGCCATGATTCAGATGCAGGCGAGTAACGAAGTCGAGTTTACCAACATTTACCAGCTTATGGGAGGTGGCTCGGCGCTTTCCTCGGAGGAGCGGGCCGCCTATTACAGCCAGTATTCGGCCGCGCTCGACGGCTTGCTCCCGGCGTTTGTTGAGACTTTCAAGGATCAGGATTACCGCACGGCTTCGGTCACCCTGGTGCAACCGTTGTTTACGGGTGGAAAAATCGTTGCCGCTAAAAAAGCGGCCAACGCCGAAAAACATGCGGCCGAGGATGAACTTGCCAAAATCGAAAATGAAATAACCCAGGAAACGATCAATAACTATCTCGCTGTCATCCTGCTGCAACAGGTAGTACAAACTCGTGAGAATGTCCTCTCCGGCATGGAGAGACATCGCAGTAATGCCCAGCGGCTGGCGGAAGAAGGATTGATCGCTCGATACGACCTGCTCCGCGCGGAAGTGGCGGTGGCCGATGCCGGTGTTAATCTTTTTGACGACCGTAACCGGCTGGAACTGGCCAAAGTGGCCCTTCGCAATACGCTCGGACTGGATGATGACGCCCCGATTGTTATTGCCGACACCCTGCTATACCATCCGGTCGCAGATTCACTCGCGGAGTTTCATGCGCGGGCTTATGATCAACAACCGATATTACAAATGATCGCGGAAAAAAAGAAAGCCGCCTCACAGAAATACGCGGTGGAACGATCCAGTTTCCTGCCGCAATTGGCCGGCTTTGGCAAATACGAATTATATGATAATGACCTTTCGGCTTTGGAACCGCGCTGGATTATCGGTCTCCAGTTGAATCTGAACATTTTTAACGGCTTCAAGGATCACAGCCGCCTGCAGGGGGCAAAATCCCTGAAGCGGGAAGTGGAATATCTTGAATCCGGAGCCAGGCGGGAGGTCGACCTCTGGGTGAATAAATCATACCGCGACATGCGCAACGCCGAGACCCGCTTCCAGAAATTGGAAGCCTCGGTCGCATTATCGAGCGAAAGTGTCCGGTTGAATGAAAAGCGCTTCCAGACCGGGCTCGGGACATCGCTGGAGGTCATAGACGCCCATTTGTCCAATGAAAAGAATCAGGTCGAACGACTGATGTCACTATATGATTACTATAAATCACTGACTGATCTTATGGTTGCCGCCGGGTATCCGCTGGATATGCTGACGGTATGGAACGGTGAGGAGAAATAGGTATGAAGATCAAATTATCACGATGGACTATATACGTTCCCGTGGTTGTCGCGGTGGCGGCGCTGTTAGTAATTATCATCCGTGGCGTCATGCCGGAGAAAGATATTATTACCGGTACGGTTGAGGTGGATGAAATAGATGTTTCCTCGAAAATCCCGGGGCGAGTCGATACTACCATGGCGGCCGAGGGTGATCGGGTTGTCAAGGGACAGATTCTGGCCCGGCTGCAAAGCGATGAAATCGACGCCAAGGTAGAGCAGGCTCGAGGAGCTATGGAAGCGGCTCGCGCTAAGCTCGATATGGCTCTCAAGGGAGCCCGTCCGGAAGAAAAGGAAGCTGTCGAAAAACTGTACCTGCAAGCGGTGCACCAATACGAACTGGCCGAAAAGACGTATGATCGTATTCAGAAGGTTTACCAGGACAGCGTGATTTCAACTCAGGAACGGGATCAGGTCGAATTCCAGTATCTCGCTGCCAAGGAGCAGATGGAAGCGGCCGGCGCCAAATATCAGATGGTGTTGAAGGGTGCCCGGGAAGAAGAAATCCGAGGCGCTCAGGGACTTTTCCACCAGGCTGAGAACGCCTACAATGAGGCCGTCTCATACCAGAAAGAAACCGACTTGATCAGCCCGATCGACGGTGAAATCAGCAACAAGGAAGTCAGCGCCGGGGAAATGGTCGCTGCCGGATATCCCGTCTTTACGGTTATGAATCCGGATGATATCTGGATTGTCGTGCAACTGCGTGAAGACAAGATGGAAAAAGTGGAAATGAACGGCAAGACCCGGATTGTCATTCCGGCCGTCGATTCCAACGAGCATCCGGCTCGGATTACGTATATCGCCCCCATGGCTGATTTTGCCACCTGGAAGGCAACCAATCAGAAAGGTGATTTCGATCTTAAAACCTTCGAGATTCATATCCGTCCGGAAGGAAAGATAACCGGTCTGCGCCCCGGTATGACCGCCAGGGTGCAGTTCTAGCTCTATACCTTATGGATTCTGAAATCGGATCAGAGAGAAGTATCATGAGCCGCTTATTTACGAATTCGCCAACTCTGAATGTGATGCGGCGAGAGTTCCGTCGAATAAGTCAACGGAAGGCCTTTTACACCCTCATGATACTGGTGCCGCTGGTTGTCTTTTCCTTCATGTTTTATATCTACCGCGACAAGGTGGTGATCGATACCCCGGTCGGGATCGTCGATCTGGACAACAGTGAATTGTCCCGTACGATTGTCCGTGCGGTTGAATCGACCCGTTCGATGAAAATAGCCGAAGTCTACTCGACCGTCAATGAAATCAAGGACGGGATGCGACGGGGGACGATACAGGGAGCTTTCTATATCCCGGATGGACTCGAAAAGGATATCAAGAACGGGAAGTCGGCAACGATTGTCGTTTACAAGAACAGCTCCAACATAATTATCGGGAATCTTATTCTTAAGGATGCCTCGACTATCAGCCAGACCATATCGGCCGGAATCCTGATAAAAAGGCTGGAGGCCAAAGGGCTCTCTCCCGACCGGGCTCTGGAGCTTGCCAATCCGATCCGAGTAGATAGCCATTCACTGTACAATCCGGGGTACAATTATGCCGATTTCCTGCCCCCCGGCATAGTTATGGTTCTGTTGCAAATGCTGGTTATGGTTCTGGCGGTTACGGTGATCAACGAGGAAATCGACGAGGGCACGCTGACCGAGTTGTTTCAGACAGCCGGGAACAGGGTCTCGGCCGTTATGTTCGGGAAGGCCCTGGCGCATACTGCCATACACACCGCTACCGGTCTGGGAGTGTTGGGTTTGTTGTTCCCGCTTTTCGGGATTACTATCAAAGGTTCGATACTGCTCGCTGTTCCCTTTATGATATTCTTTATCGCCGCCGGTTTTTTCCCGGGATTTCTTGTTTCCTGTCTGGTTCGGAATAAATTCATCGCGACCGACATTGCCGCCTTCTACAATTCTCCGGCTTTTCTTTTCAGCGGTTACACGTTCCCGCTCTGGGCAATGCCGAGTCTGCATTATTACTATGCCCAACTCCTTCCGTTTACCCACTTCCTGACTGGGTTTCTCAAAATTTACCGGTATAATGCTCCGGTGATGGATCTCATGCCGCAACTGGCTGCCCTGTCGATTTTCGTTTTCATCCCGATGGTGATTGCGGCCCTGGCTCTGAAATACCGTATCAAACCGCTGGCTTTGACGGGCAAAGCGACACCGGAGGCCATAAGATGATGTGGCGATATTTCATGTCCGTCTTCCGGCGCGAAGTCGATATCATCCGGCACGACCGAAATATCATTATCGTGTTGTTTCTTGCCCCGGTTGTCTATGCGCTGTTTCTCGGGACCATTCTCATCCAGAAAGTGGAGACCGATATCCCGATCGTCGTGGTCGATAACGATCACAGTGAAATCTCTCGAACTCTTATCCGATATCTCGATTCAAATCGACTGCTGAAAGTCTCTGAGGTCTCATCCGATTTCGAGGCGGCTCGTGCGAACATTCTCAAGAATGAAGTACAGGCCATCATATACATTCCGGATGATTTCGGATCTGTCTTGAAGTCCGGTCAGGCCGTCGATCTGGCGGTATATTTGAACACCGCCCGTTTTCTGCCCTCGAACGATATCAACAAGGGTGTCAACGAAGTTGCATTGACCATGGGGGCCGGCATTCGGCTCAAGTATTTCCAGGCACAGGGTATCAACACCGAAGAGGCCACGGAGTTGGTGCAGCCGTTAAGAGACGACACCCGTTCGCTGTTCAATATCTCTGAAAGCTACGGAGAGTTCCTCCTGCCGGGATTACTCTTGTTGATCCTGCAACAGACTCTGCTGTTCGGGCTGGCGTTAAGTATCGCCCGTGAACGTGAGCAGAACACCATGAAAACGCT
The DNA here is from genome assembly GCA_035380245.1 of Candidatus Zixiibacteriota bacterium. NCBI lineage: Bacteria > Pseudomonadati > Candidatus Zixiibacteriota > Candidatus Zixiibacteriota bacterium. The sequence continues at coordinate 21,000 of DAOSXA010000005.1, forward strand.
CGTAGATTTGGCCGGCGGTAATTCACTCACGGCTATTCTGGGAAAAGGCGCTCCGTATTTCATCCTTTATGCGTCCTACACGCTCTTTTCACTCGGTGTATTCTTCGTTTTGTTCCACTTGAGTCTGTTAGGAAGTCTCTCCGCGTTGGCCGTGCTGCTCATTTTATTTCTTATCTCCATCATCGCATTCACCTTCTGTATCTCTTCGTTCCTCAAGAAAGAAATTCAAGCCCTGCAGTTTCTGGTTTTCACATCGATGCCGCTATTTCTGATTTCCGGGTACTCATGGCCGATATGGTCGATGCCCCGGCCGTTGCAGGTATTTACACAACTGCTTCCCAGCACTCAACCTTTCCTGGTATTTGTCCGGATAACGCAGATGGGTGCCGGTTGGGGACAAGTCCTCCCGGACCTGCTTTTCATTCTGGTTCTGACTGTTGGCTGGATGGCCTTGGCGCAATGGCGAGTAAAATGCCTGAGCAAATAACGAGACAGCGTGGGACTTGTTGACTACCCTCCCAACGAACACAATCGCCGGGAAGATAAGCCCTGTCTACGCGTTTGAAAATCATAACCTCGCGTAGCGGGCGGCCTTGTGTCGCCCGCATTTCAGTTGTGTTTTACTGAATATCCGAGCGTATGACTTATTCACCAGTTACTTGAGGGAGGGCTGCTGTTCAGGGAGAATACCATTCTCAAAGGTGGCGCACGGCGGAGCAGCAGGTCATATCTGTATTATTATTGATTTACTATCGACTCTCGGAAATCCCGGATACATTTTTCAAATTCGATGCCGTAGATGCTCTTGAAGATATTGTCGTGCTCGGTGTTTGTTGTCAGCCCCGTCATATACGACAGGAATTTGTCCTTACCGTAATTCTCTATAAGGTAATCAACGATACAGGCAAACTCGGAGTACATGAAAGTGATCCTGTACTCGACATCCAGTTCAATCCGGTCTTCCATTTTTGTCTTGAAACAATCGGGGGGCATGAAATTGCCTTCCCGAATGTAATTATACGTATCCGCTTTGGAGGGATACCATGAGGTCCCCATTTGGTCGGAGCTGTAGACCGCAATGCCTTCAAGTAACCATGCCGGATATTGATAACCTCGCAAGATTCCTGAATGCTGAGATATCAAACAATGAGACAACTCATGCCTGAGGTAGATTGCCAACGAAATTTCACCATTCTCAGCTTCCTCCAGCGCCCACGGAGAGATAACTAGATCTCCGTTGTAGAAGGCGCAGAAGCGTGCTCTGGATAGTGAGCGTTGATAGTAACTATCTTTATCTTTGAAAATGAAGACTCGCGGCTTTTTCAAAAATGTTAGTTCATGAAACTCTTCCACTGTCGGAATTAACGAGTCTATAGCTTCAAAATCATCGTAGTCAGCGCCACGCTGAACATAGACTATGGTGTTTTCCAATTCATATTTGGCAAAACCGACTATGATTGGAGAGTAGGGGAAGAGCTTTCCATATAGAAAACTGTAGACAGCGATACCTGCAACCAGTAAGGATGCCGCGATGATCGAATACTTCAGTTTTTTCTTCATTTTTCCAGAATCCCCCGGTCACAACAGCACATGAGTTTTACCGATAACCTTTGTCCGAAGTTCGTCTACGCCCGTCCGCGCGGCATAATCAGGCCAGTTGCCGACCACCTCCACGATTCGGTCGATAATTATATCCGGTTTGTTGACATTCATCCGCCGAGCCACTTCGACCAGGTCCGTTCGGTCGATTTGGTCGTACTTGCCGTTGATAGTCATCTGATGAGAACTGGTCCAGCCTGCTTCCGGGTTGTAGGCGTAAGCGACATCGTAGGCAGGGGAGAGCCTCCACGATCCGTTTTTGTCCATCAGGAACGATATGTTTTTGGTATGGTCGTCCTGATTTCTCGCGACAACGTTGAAGCACATCCTCCTGAACAATTCCTCGGCGGCGGGGTAATGCAGCCCGAGAGTTCTTATTACCTGAAAGGCCTGTTCGTAAGAATATGCATGTGGCCGGTTGTAGTCGTAATGAGCTATCCCGCACAGCGACAGCAAATGAACCTTTTCATTCTGCTGACGATCAAACCTCTTGGTCATGAAATGAGCGCGGTCCCCCTCGTGCTTCAACTCACAAGCGGTCATATCAATACCGCAATCACGAGCCATTAGATAATAAGCGTACTCGATTCGACCGTATCCCCGGGGATCGCCCAAGCGGCGATTGGTTACTCCGTCGAGCTTGATTATCCAATACTCATACCCGTCAAGATTGTCGATCTGCCCCGATCGTATCTCTCCGGTCTGCCGGTTGTACGCCACCACCGCCTTGGCGCGCGCGCCGCCCGCCGAAGTCCCCACCTTGATTATCTCAAGGATATCCTGCTTATCGAGATGTTCCAAATCCGCCCGGAAATCCTCACGCTCCGCCAGGACATCGTTCGCGAGCTTTACCAGTCTCTCGATCTCGATCAGCTTGCCCTTGTCTACGATCTCCCTTTTAGGCGGATGATATTCCAGCGCCCCCATTCCTCTCGCGCCGGTATAGCACAACCGCTCCACCGGATTGACCGATTCGATACTGCGCCCCTGTTCGGCCAACCACCGGTCCAGCAACGCCGTGCCGAAGCGGTCGGGAAGACTGTCCGACAGGAGTCCCGGCAAGCCTAAAAAAGTCTCATAATTCAGTTCAGGGAAACTGTAAATGCGTCTTCCGGATTGAGCTTCGGGCAGCGGCATTTTGATCGGCGCCAGGTCCAGGCCTTTTTTTAGGAAAGCCGGATCGTATTCAAAAGCAGCCAGCCTTTTCGATTCATCCCATAAAACGGCGCCGACCCGATCCCCCCAGATTTTTACCTCCGCGACATCGACCATTTGTTACCCCTGGTCTTTTGATCTGTGGGTGAGTCGCGTTCTCGAAGCCCGCTGCCTTTGTTTTTTCTTGAGGTCCAGCAGTTGAAGAGGGCTGATTTGGGCTTCTTCGTTGAATACATTCAGGATATCGAGCTTATCCAGAGCTCTCAGGATTTGTACCAGGGTCAACAGGGTAGAGGTCTGGCCGCCTTCGAAGCGGCTGATTGTTACCCGGTTAACACCCGACATTGCGGCCAGTTGCTGTTGGGTCAGATTACGATTCAGCCGCATCTGCCGGGCGTGTTGGCCGATTTCAGCGACAATTGCCGGGTCCGACATAGCTTGCCAGTTATTTACATCTCTATTTTGCATCATTACTGCCTTATGGTCGGTATTCTGTAACACAAATGTTACTATATTTATACAAGCACCATCGGCACACGTCAATATATAATTAACATTTAACGCTACAAAACCTGTGAAATATGATTATAATGTCATATAACTGCTACATTATATTATTCGTAGGCGACAGCCCTCTTGTCTGCTCCGGGGACTGCTGCGCCTCCCCGTAGCGTGGGATCCCTGCGATCCCGCGCCTTATCAGGCGACCAGAACACGATGCTGAATATCTCGGAGCACAGCCGCAAGAGGATAGGTTCTTCGACCGATAATACATGAGGGAAGGTCTGAAATTGGGATCGGTGTGCGGTGAATGAGTCGACCCGCAAGCCGTCCTGATTTCCAGCTCGCTCTCACTTCTCCGGAGCCGATAAAGCCG
>DAOSXA010000005.1:24730-60414 GCA_035380245.1 Candidatus Zixiibacteriota bacterium
CGATCGAACCGACGGTCGTGATACTACTACCTATGGCATGCACTCACTCAAGATGGCCGACCATGTTCAACTGGTTGATTCTACTGGTCTCAATGTGAATTTGGCTAGCACCTCTTCTTCACAGTCCTTGTATGGAGTTTATTCGTCGGTTGGAAGTTTGTCAGATTTCGGTGAACGTATGGCAATTTATGGTAGAGCACACGGTGACTATACTTCAGACAGCCATTTGTGGGGAGTCGCCACCGATGTCGGCAGCGACAGTAGGACGGCTGGATATACTTTCGGGGTCATGACTGTTGTCCATGGAGGTACTGGTTCGCACGCCTATGGTATCTATGGTTCAGAATACGGTCATGGCGACAACTACGCCGGTTATTTCAATGGGGACGTATACGTAGGCGGCACGCTGAGCAAGTCGGCCGGGGCCTTCAAAATCGATCATCCGCTGGATCCGGAGAGAAAGTATTTGCAACACAGCTTTGTCGAATCGCCGGACATGAAGAACATCTATGATGGCACCGTGACCACCGACGGCAACGCAGAAGCGGTGGTGACGCTACCCGATTATTTCTCGGCCCTGAACAAGGACTTCCGCTACCAGCTCACGGTGATCGGTCAGTTCGCCCAAGCGATCATAGCCGAAGAAATATCAGACAATAGGTTCGTGATCCAGACCGACAAGCCGAACGTGAAGGTCTCCTGGCAGGTGACGGGCATCCGGAAAGATGCCTGGGCTGAAGCACATCGGATTGAGGTCGAGGTCGACAAACCCGCGGACCGAATCGGAACCTACTTGAATCCTGAGGAGTTCGGACAGCCGCAGGAGAAGAGCGCCACTTGGGAGATCACCAGGAGATGGCTGGAGGATCAGGCAATTCGGGATGCTCAGGAGTAAACAAACGATCGACAGACTCGACCCGGCCATCCGTACCAGGTCGGTTCGAGCCGGAAAGTGTAGTTGATGAAGGCCCTAGCAAATCACCGGGGCCTTCAGAGTCTAAGGCAGATTCTCGGAGACGCCTTTCGCCTTCGCAGCGATTCAGGAGAACTGCAAACTTGACACACAAGTGGACCCATGATATAGTCCTCCCGATCATTGCCGTCTGTCGGCTCTACGCCGCAACCTATGCAGCCAACCGGAAAGGAGGTGATTCGAACCATGCTTACGAACTCAACGCGGAGTCATACTGTGAAAGCGAATCGGATTACCTTCTTCAGCCTCGGTTAGCGTCAAGCCCGATTCCTCCCACATGGCTCCGGAAATCAGAATTCAGTATAAGAGAGTCATGAATGACCAGCCTTACAAATGACAACGGTATCGATTGCGTCAGTCTCACTATCCATCAGGAGGATAATGAGGCCTGGGCCATCGTCGTATCCTGGAAGAAGGGCGTCGACGGCCTTCCGAGAGAAAGTGCCTTCTGCGAGGCGATCGAATCCTGCATCGCCGACTGTGAAAACAACCACGCCCGCTACCTCGACACCCGCGTGATCACGGCCGACGAAGGGGTTGAAGAAACCCTCACGGCTTCTCGCGCCGCGCTGCATCGCGATATTCTCTCCGCCCGGGGCTTCAAGCGCCGCGAGGATCGCCTTGAATATCGCATGGACCTCACGGAAGCGCTCTCAGCGCTCGACGCGGAGGAGGACAAGACCGAGCTTGTCTGGAGGTGCGTCGGTTCGGAAAGTAAGTCCGATCTCGTGCAGGCGGCGGATCTGCTGCGCCAGGCGAGCGAGGGTGACCCCGCATCGAGTCAGGAAGACGATGCCCTGGGATTTTTGAAAGTCCTGCTTGGGGACCAGGACTCGGTCCAGGCCCCCGAGCGCCTTCAGATCGGTATGTGCGGAGACGACCCCGCTGCCGTGCTTGTGCTCAAGACTTACCCGAGCGATGGATGGTCGACTATCTACTATCTCGGGGTGCTGCCCGCTTTTCGCGGACGTGGTTTTGGCGCCGCCGCCATGCTTCAGGCGTTCCGTTCCCTGAAGGCTATGGGCGGGAGAACCTACCACGATGGAACGACGTCTCGAAACGCCGCAGCGCGCGCCCTTTTTGCACGGCTCGGCCGGCCGCCCTTCCGGGTCATGGAGGAATGGAGGTTGACGAGATAGACCGAGGTAGAACGATCGACCGAGTGGCCACTAGCTTGGTGAACTGCTGAATGAGTCTTGCGCCCCGAAGCTTGTCCAAGACACCACGGAGGCACAGGCCACACGAAGCCGCCCGGCCACGAGGTTAGGGCTCTTCATCGCGTAGCTGGGGGGCTTAGTTTCCCCCCGGCGATGAGAAATCAATCGAGGTTTTTAAACACTCCAGTTGGTGGCCCACCCGTTCACTGGTGGGAAGTAAACAAGCCGATCTATCTATCCCTGTTTTTCGTTCCACACCTTTGTACGCCCCACCCACAATAACCCCCATACGAAAACGATTCCCAAAATCACCGGCACGCGGTCGACAGTGCGAGCGGCGTAGGGGGGCTGATCATCCGCGGAGACGCGCTCCGCTGTCAGGTCCAGATCGTAGCGCACGGCAAGGTCCCTGATATTCAACAGATGAACGAAAGGAACGGACTGCTGTGACAGACGCGTGATAATCCCCCGATCGGGATCGTTGCATCCCCGGTAGTCCGGGTTGTACCCGTTGGGGATCGTCGCCGCATGTGAACAGGCCCCGAGACTGGCCTGATTGCCGCCAATGTTTATGAGCAAATCCACGTCATTCGACCGCAACAGAGCGATTTTACGCTCGACCGACTTCTCCAGCGTCTCCGGGATCCATACCTCATAACCGCATCTTTGTGCGGCGAGTCTCATGGCGTCCAAACCTTCCTCCGCCAGTCCGTCGCCGCAGTCTCCTTCGGCCCCGAAGGTCACGATTTCCGAACGGTATCGCAGGTCACCCTCGGTCTGCAGCCAATGCTCCATGTCCAGCCACGTGCACTCGGGCTGGTTCGCACCGTAAGTAGAGGCTCCCATGGAACTGATCACGACCGCTCGACAGCCCACGGTCTGGATGGCCGCCAAAGTTGAAACCGCCAGACTTGGAAACGAGGCGGACAGAACCACCCCGGTTACGGAGTTGGAATCGATGCCCGAATCGAGCAACCACCTCACGATAACGGCGGCAAACTCCGGATTGGTCGAGGCGATCTTGGCCTCAAGCGAGCCGATGGTGGTGGTGATCGAAGAGAAATCATCGCCTATCATAAAGGCAAAGGGACTGCTCAGGGAAGCCGGCGGTTCAATCCCCCGGGAACTCTTCAGTTCTTTGATAAGATTGAACCATTCCACGGTTTTCGCGACTGCCGCACGCATTTGAGAGGCGTGGGGATGAGGCTGCGTGCTGGTCCAGAAGTGATCGACCATAACGACCAGAGCCACACAGATGGCCAGGACGGCGAGTAATCCCCAGGTCTTTCGCGCGGATGGCATTGAGTCCCTACCTCACTACGAGTAGAACCAGATAAGTAAGGACACTCACGATGCCGAGGCTGCTCAGCGTGATTACTACCTTTTGCCGCATCATTTCGTTGGCAATAAGCCCCGGGATGATGTAGCCGATCGACTGCAAGTTGAATTCAAAGGCCATCTCCGGCTGCAGCCATTTGCTGATCGCCAGCTTCAGCAGGAAACCGACCAGGATTGCCAGTAGCAGACGTCGTCGTCCGAAAATGATGAGATAGCGGGACAGCAGCGATATGATCAACCAGACTGCAAGTGCGACTATGACCGTGGCGACAAGCCGCCCAGGCTCATTGATGTAGAGAGCACAGTAGGCCGGAGCGACAACTCCCCCCGGAGAGATGCCCGTCACCTCGTAGTACAGGAATCCAACAGCCAAACCGATCAGAAACAGCTCAAGCATCCGGCCCACCGATCTCGGCGAGCGACTCGGTTACCCGCAGCCCGGCGCCGTGCGTGTTGCCCAGACCAATCACAAGATCACCGGCATTCAGCAGTGGCCGGACGATGTTCCGGGCATCGCTGGCCTGCTTGACGGTCCAGAGAGTGATTTTGCTCGAAGGAAAGCCTCGCCGTGCGAGGGCACGTCGGCTCCACTGCGAATGATCCCCCATCAGGATTACGTGCCGAAGACTTCCCAGTCCCACGAGCCAGTCAACAAACGAGTCCGATCGAAGGGGCCGGTCCGACCGCGTGTTGAGCATGACCACCAGATTTCTGAAATCGGCCAATTTGCCGCGCCAGCGGTCCACGAACGATTGCGCCGATTCGATGTCATTAACCGCAAATCCGTCGATAAACCAGGCCTGCCCCGACTCCAAGCCTATACTCACGACGCGGTCGGAGTACTTCCGCGCCTCGGCCAGAATCCCCGCCAGGGCTCTTTCTTTGTCGAGACCGACCGCCTCACAAGCTCCAAGGGCCAGGGCGATATTGATCTCGGGAACGGAATCCATTCCGCTCTCTATCGGGTTCGGAGTCTGTTCGGGAACCAGGATGACTTTGCTTCGCCTCGCTCTCGCGACACTGCGAATGATCTGTTCGTTGTCCCTATCATCGGTAAGGACTTTCGATTCTCGGGGAATGCACTCGCACATACCGGCCACCTGGTTTTCGCTCGTGCCCAGATGTTCGCGATGGTCATCTCGTATTCGGGTGAGTACCAGCAGGTGCGGTTTGATAATGCGGCTTTCCATGCGCTGCAGCTCCGGTGTGATCGACATACATTCGACCACTAACGCCTTCGCCCGGCTTCCGGCTGCCCAGCGAATCACGCCGAGCTGTTCCTGAAGACGCGGTCCCCCGGGACGTCGGACAGCCGTCTCCCGCCCTGATGGATCAATGCGTGCTGCTTTTGTCCCGGTGACTTTCGCGCAGGTTGAAATGCCACAGGCCCTGAATCCGGCCGCGATGTATCGGGTAACGCTGGTTTTACCTCGGGTGCCTCCCACATGAATGCGGAACTGGAGTGACTCACGATGTTGCTGCAGGATAAGCTTCTCGACTATCAGGGCAACAACAACCAATGACAGCAGAAGACCCGCAACCAGCATCGTAAACACTCCTCGAGCTCAGCTAGCTCAAAAGCCGATAGCAACGCCTCCACGGCGAGAGTCGGCCGAACCGTAAAACACACCGGAAGTACTGTCGACCATGATAATCTGAGCACCGCCGAAGAACAAGTCTTTCGACGCGTACGTTCTGACCTGGTGTCCCATCTTGGAGAGCTTCTTCTCGACCTCTTCTGAAATACCCGCTTCCAGGTGGAGGTAATCTTCGTATTTCTGGCAGTAGAACCGGGGAGCGTCGTTTGCCTGGATAAGGTTCATCTTGTAGTCAATGATATTGACAATGAGTTCGACCACGGTGCAAATAATCCGGCTGGCTCCCGGTGAGCCCAGGACCAGGAACGGCTTGTTCTGGTTCAGAACCACAGTCGGTGCAATAGAACTGCGCGGAAGACTGCCGGGACGACAGAGATTTGGATCAGAAGACTGGGAGTAATTGGCCATGCCGCAGTTCAGCAACACGCCGTTTATCATCTGCCCCGATCCGAAAAAGGTCCCCAGGGTCTGGGTCAGGGCCACGACGTTGCCGTCCTTGTCGACAACCGAGATGTGCGTGGTATGGCCGTCATATTCCTGCTCGTCAAAATCGTCGTCGTGGGACGTGGAGTCGACCAAACCACCTTTATCTTTCTTGTCCTTCTTCACCTTCTGTTTCTTTTTGGTGGCTCCATAACTGTCAAACAGGTCTTCGCCCCACGTGTCATAGGTCGATCGGCCATCGTCGTCTCCATCGTCAAAGCGCGACGACTTGTCCTGCCCGGTCGTATAGGGCAGATCCGACGCACTGACAGCATGGTCATACTTAGCCGGATTGCCGTAACCGGTAAGACGGGGATTGCGCGGTTTGGCCTGGTACTGATCAATATCCAGGAAGCGTTCACGGCCCAACCCTTTCGAGATGAGACCCATCGTCGGAACGTAGGACATTTCCGGGTCGCCCATGAACTTCCACCGATCGGCGTAGGAGCGCTTGAAAGTCTCTGCCATCAGATGCAGAGCCAGGGCCGATTGGCTGTAGTGCCCGAGAGCTGCGAGATCGGCGTTCTCGAGCATGTTCAAGGACTCAATTATGGTAGATCCCGACTGAGGAGCATCAGCAGAAAGAATGGTGTAGCCGCGATAGGTCCCTGCGAGAGGTTTGGAGTGTACTACCTTGTAGTTGCTCAGATCCTCCAGTGTCATAGCCGAACCGCCGGCCTGCAGCCCTTTAACCAGAGCCTCGGCAACCGGGCCGCGATAGAATCCGTCTCGTCCCTGCTCGGCCACCAGCTCGAGCGTCTTGGCCAACTCCTCTTGTTTCAACACGTCCCCCTCCATGATAGGGAAGCCTTCATAGAGGAACGTCTCCGCTGCGGCGCCGGTTTCGGCCAGCCAGTCATTGTTGTCGAGGATAAGGGTGGCGAGAGTGCCGTCGATTGCGAAACCGTCGCGGGCATATCTTATCGCCGGTTCCATAACCGTTGCCAGCGGCAGGGTGCCGAACTTCTCTTGTGTGTATACGAGTCCCGCAACTGTGCCGGGCACGAGCACCGCTTTCGCGGTATGCCGGTCCGTTTCGGTATCGTAGGATACCTTGTCGATGTTCATCGGAGCGCGATGATAGTATCCGATGTACTCCGCAGATTGGGAATCGTTCATGTAGATCACCATGGCGCCGCCACCGCCGATACCGGAACCGTCCGGCTCGACCACCCCAATCGCAAAGGCCGCCGCGACCGCCGCATCAACCGCGTTGCCGCCCTGTCTAAGGATCTCAATGGCAGCCTCCGATGCGAGCGGGTGCGCCGTGGCTGCCATTCCCTGAGTACCGGTGGCGACTTCAGCCGCCGAAACGGCCGCGCCGAAACTGACCGGGAAAACCGTGGTCAGCATCATCATAAGGGAGAGGGCCACGGCATTCAGTCGCGATTTGCGAAACAGATGCGAGTTCATCGTTAACTCCGTTTATCAAAAGGTATGGCCGACACCGGCCGGCAACGCGCTTTCAACGAATATCACTTATGACCGCAAGCCTCAAAACAGTTTGCCTAGAGGCTCTGCGGTATCAGCGATTTTCTCCACTAGCTCGATCGGAATCTTCTTCTCGCCGGCCAGGTCGGAGAAGAAATGATCCTCGTCGCCTTGACTGACGACGATCATATGGCAGGCCGCCTCGGCTGCCGCACGATTGAAACCGTCCGACTGCGGACCACGACGAGCTTTGCCGCCCACGTGCACTACGACTATCGGGATGTTCCGGCCTTGCGCCGCCTTTATCAGGCTCGCCACTCTCTCCGCTTCATCCTCCGGCTTGACACCCGCTGCCCCCAAACCTTTGGAGCTGTAACCGGGAACTATGATGAGAGTTTTGATACCTTCCAGGTTGGCCGCCGTCGCCATCGACTCGGTTGTCGCGTTCAGTTTCAGGCGCTTGGTCAGCATACCAACCAGCTTGGCATCGGCGCTCTGTCCGGCCGAGGAAATGAGTATCGGTTGTTCCAGCTTGGCGGCGGCCTCGGGGACGGCGCCGGTAGCGGCTTCTTCGACTTCTCCAGCATTTAGCGCCGCCCGGAAGGGAACCAGCAGGGTCATTATCGCTGCAAGAATGAAAAACTTCTTCATGACAGATTCTCTTTTTCTATTTCAGTGTAGGTAGTTTCCTAATCCGTTGTCCATTATTTCCTGATGTGAAGGGAGACCTTCTATTTCAACCGGATTGTCTTCGTGATACATATTGTATGAATTTAGTAAAGCCTGAAAACCCTGGAGATGTCTGCCCACCCGGTGTTTCAGGGGCTCCCCGGTCGGCGTATACACGATCCGCAACGCGCCCGACTCGAGGGCTTCTTTGTATTCAGGGCTGACTCCCTCAATCACCAACTCGGCGTTGGTCTGTCCACGAAGTCGTCCCTGGATGGGATTGCTGGTTTCCATGAGAAACGGAATGACGTCGGTGGCATCGCCCCATTCTCGGTGACTCAGGCCGTGGAAATTCGTCGGCGACAACTCCGGAGCATAGCTCATGCCCAGCATCTCGAGGTCCAGTACTGCCGCCAATGCAATGTCCTCACCCTTCTCGTGATATACAATAGCATTGATGATCGGTATTTCAGGGGCCGCTTCATGCAGATCGAAGGCTACGTCCACCTGTTCCTGGCGGAGGATTTCCATGATGCCGTAGGCGGTCCGTTCGCTGAAAGTGCCGTTAGGGCGTCCCGGATAAGATCGGTTCAGGTTTCGGCTCTCGAATCCTGACAGGCGTTGTCCCGAGGGGTAGTGGGTGTAGATCAGCGGGTCGGGCCAACTGTCCAGCGGACTTGCCACCCGCGATCCGAATCTGAAGCGGCGCGGACCCGATTTGGTATCCAGGGTATAGGACTGAGGGTATCCCTCAAAAGGATCGGTACAGGTGAAGCCGCTGGCGCAGGCCTGGGGCACGATTATGACGCGACCCGCGTTCACGACAATGTTTTCGGCGATCACCGTGGCGGCAATGAACGCGGCCGGCTCATTTGGATGCGTTCCGCCCAACAGCATCACCGTGGCTCCCGGTCGGTCGCCCTGGAAAATGAGAACGTCGGTGTCGGCATTCGTGCCTTTGAGGTCGGAGAAATAGTCGCTCAGCCGGCGCTTCTCTGTCAGTGCGGCGCTAGGGTAGATCTTGTCGGGAGTCCACATGGATATAAAATCATGCGCTGCCAGCACGCCCGCGACGGCAAAGATCAGAAGTACGATCGCTCCGGTGATGTGGTGTTTCGGTATCATCCATTCACTTGATCTGCAGGATTCTCAGCACGAAGACTAACAATAGCATGCCCATGGCTACTTGCCTCTTCCAGTCTTTCTCCGAAAAAAGCTCGATTACTATCATGGCCGAAAGGTAGACGGTGATCGCTATGTAAGTCCAGTACAACAATATCCTACCTCAACATCTTCACATAATCAGCCGGGCGATTTCACTGGCGTAGACGATTATTAAAAAGCCCACTGCCAGGGATGCGACAATGGGAATGGCACTCGTCTTGAGTATGCGAAAATGGTTTTGGGATTTGACTATCTGCGAGGCATAGGCGCACAACAGCGACGGCGGCGGCATAAGGTCGCCCATGGCCGCCAGGAGAGCCAGGGCCGAGGTAATCACGAGTACATTCTTCCCGATGAACACGTATACGAGGGGCACCCCTATCACTGATGCGGCCGCATAGGCCGAACCGAAGAACGGCATGATCAGCGCTGCCGCGTACTTGAGGCTCTCGGGGAGAAACAACGCGTTGACCGCCAGATAACCCCTCACGCCCGTCAGGGTCAGGACCTGCAGGAACATACCCACACCGACCAGGATCGACATGACCGGCATCGCATCGCGTATGGCCCCGCGCGACACCTTGAGCCAGTTACACTTCTCTCCCGTAAAGAAACCAATCGCCGCGCCAATCATGAAGATCAACGGGACACCCAGGTGAGGAATCTGCTCCGGTATCATCTGCTCCAGCACCAGATAGCCGATTACAAACACCAGCGGAATGAAGAGCTTGATACCGTGCTTTCTAAAAACCGGTGCACTCAGTTGCGGTAGAACGGCCTGGATGTCGAAGCGCTTCAAATATCGCATCCTGAAATATACTGCCGTGGTAATGGCCAGAGGGAACGAGGCGAGAGCCAGCGGTTTGGCAAAGCCGATATACGGCATATCCACACCGCCGCCAATAATCATCACCGGTATACAGATAGGAGGTGCAACTTCTCCGAAGACGGCCGCCATTGCGATCAACGAACCCACGGCCAGCCGCGGCATGCCCATCGCCAGGAGTCCGGGAGCAACGAGCGCTCCCGTTGTCAAAATGCAGGCCGAGGACAGTCCCGTCAACATCCCGGGGAACATGACGAACACCGTGATGACAATCAGGAGTAAAGTCGGCCAGCGGTGCAAGGTTTTGACCATCTGGTAATTGATCGTACCCAGCACCCCCGAGCCGTCCATTACCTTCATGAATACCATCGCCGTGGCGATGATCAGAATAGCCTCCATGAAACCGAAGCCGCCCTCAACAAGGTGACGAACAGGAATGCCTTCGCCGGCCGCAAGGGCGCCCGTTATCGAGGCAAGCATCAAGGAGAATCCGGCCGGTATCTTGAGCCAGAATACTCCAACCGCAAAGGTCGCCAGCATTACCAGCAGGACCATCAGCTCGTGACTAATCATATCCGCTTCCCTCCTTCGGGGCACGCGGACGGCGCCACTTCTGTTCTGTTTGCCGGTGTTTTCATCGAACCGATCATCTCAACCCTAAAAATCAGTTTGTATCTCGAACATATAGCGGGTCTGGCGAACGCGATCCTCGCTCCAGGTCAGCGTCCCGCTCTGGTTGATGTCGGCATCTTCTCCGTTGGGGAACGTCTGGCACAGCCTGAACTGAATCTGGATCTGGCTGGCCAGCTGATAGTACGCTCGGAAGGAGAGTTCATCGTCCATCGAGTTGTACTCGCTCATCGGCTCTCCGGTGACGGGATCGAGCGGATTATAGTCCGGATTATCGACGAATTCATTGCTCTTCAGATAATCGACCTGCAGCCGAAGTTTCGGAATTGCCTTCGGCACCACGTATATTCTGCTGTACCAGAGTCGAGTGCCTTCGGGGTTGCGACCGTCGTAGGGATAATCTCCCCCGATGGCCCCGTTGACGTAACCGTTCCGGCCGCCCCAGAAGAAACTTGGGAATCTCGGACTGAAAATCTCGATTTCATCGGTGTCCGGATCATCGCCCTGATAGGCCGCATAGCGCGTTTCCACCTTCACCGAACGGAAAGGTCCCATAGGGAATCGGTAGCTTATCCGGGCCATGTAACCGATGCCCCCCTTCTCGGGTAAGGCATCGAGCGTATGAAAATCCTGCTGGGCGATTTCGAGAGCATACTGCAACCGCGTCTGTAACTGTTCACCGCTTACCCCGAAACCTATAATGTAGCTGTCGTTGACATTGCCGCGAAGCTTGTTGTAAATGTAGTAGCCCATGAAATTCTGACCCAGGAACGGACGGGAGTAGCGAGCGATGAACAACTGGTCGGACCCGGGATCGGGATATAGACCGTTGGAACTCACGTTCTGGCCGGTGATGGCCCCGAACAGCGACAACGTGCTGAGCTTGTAAGAGAGGTCAACCCGCACGCCGTCGAACATATCGTAGAAATAGTACGATGAACCCTGCGTCAGACCATCGCCGATCGGGAACTGCTGACGGCCCACGCGCAGACGGGCCAGGTCGAACACGAGGAAATTGGGTTCCCTGATCTCGGCAAACACCTGACTGATCCCGTACTCCATCTTGCCGGTCCCGGCGATATTGCGTACCGGCGACGTCGGATTGTTCTCAGTCCAATTGATCAACTCGACGTAGAATTGAGCCTTGGAGTTGATCTGCCCGCGACCTCTGATTCGGGCCAGGTAACGCATGTAGTTCTCGGTACCGCGATTGTCGAGAGTCTCGCTGAAATGGTCGCTATAGTAGCGCACACGAAAATCTCCCTCGACGTTTATCTGGGCAGACGGCGAGTGAGGCAGACAACCGATCGCGAGGACTGCCAGGATTATCCCGCTGATATTGCGTGTCATGTTCTTCATAACTCCACCTCAATCCTCTGTGAAAGCCACGCCTGACCAGGTCGGAGTGGTTCCCTGTAACGGTGTCGAGTATGTTCTCAGAAGCGTCCCTGTGGTCGAGACCTGGAATACCCAGTCGTACTCATAGGTGCTGTTCACGATCCAGAAAGTCTCCCCATCATACGTCATTCCGGTGGAGTATCGGTTGTCGATCGTTCCTCCGGGAGGGGTAGGAGTGGCGAACAGGCCGGTCCAGGCCAGCGTCCCGAAATTGAACACGTAGACCGAGTCCGTCGTCCGGTCGGTGCAGTACATGCTGCCGTCCACGAACACCAGGCCGCGTATTTCCGGGCCCGGGGTGGCATAGTATTGAAGTACCGTCCCGTCATCGGGATCTACCTGATAAACATAGCCGGAACCACTGTTGGCGGCCCACATCTGGGAGCCGTTGAAAGCGATTTCTCGGATGGTTCCGGAGGCATCCGGAGGAGCCGTGACCGAGGAGATAACCGTGAGATTTTCTCCGGAATAATCGACCTGGACCAGCTTGTCGTCGGTCCCGGCGGCCGCCAGCCACATTTCAGTACCGGAAAAAGTGATGCCCTGCACCGATCCCCCCGGAGCAACCGGCAGAAGATCCCAGGTCTGTACGACCGCCGTATCCGATACCCTGACCTTGTAGAGAGAATCGTTCTCGGGATTGCACAACCAGAGGTAGCCCGTCGCGGCCGGGATATCTATGACCGAGAAGGCTCCCGCGGCGACGTCGGTCTGTCCGTCCGGGTTGGTGACGATAACATCACGGTCGCCGTACGCAGCGTCGTTGTCAATCTGTATGTTAGCGCTGATAGAAGATGAACTGATGAACGTTACCTCGGTAACGGTTATTCCCGCACTGAAGGAGACCCCCAGCCCCGTACCTTCGACGAAATCCGTTCCCGATACCACGACCGTGAACGTTCCGCCCGGGAATCCGACATCGGGGGAGACCCCGGACACGGACGGAGGTGGCGTTGTGGTCAGATTCTGTGTGGTCCAGACAATCGGTCCGACGGAAGTGTACATGAAATCGTAGCGGTCCAGCACGTTTCCTTTGCGATCGATCCTGAAGAGGTTGGGACCGGCAGTGGTGCTGGAATTGAGCAACCAGAAATCATTGCCGTCATGGCACAAGCCGGCCGGCCAGATGTAATCGGAGCCCATAGGCGGAGCCGGGGAGGTGAAGGCCGTATCGAATACCTGTTGGACGGGGTTGAAATACTCCACCCGATCCCAGTCGATGTCGCCATAGTAAAAGCCTTCCGATATTCCTCGACCGTAAACATCGCCGTTGGAACCAACGAATTCCAGCGGTCGAGGCGACGGCGTGGGTAACTGGTATTCGGCTGTGACTTCACCGGCGGAACTCAGTTTGTACAACGTCGGTGGAAACTCATAGGTAGTCGAACCGCTGTTAAGCGCCCAGATATTGGACCCGTCCCAGGCGATGCCCCGGACTGTTCCCTGACCGGAAGGCGGGGCCGCAAAGGACTGCAGGACCTCTATCGAATCACCCGTGATATCGATTCGAGCGATGATATCGTTGCTGCCGGCCGATGAGATCCATAGCTTGCTGCCGTCGTACGTAATCCCCTGGATCCGAGTCGAGTCCAGCAGCGGAACCGTACTCCAGGAGCCTATCTCGTGGAGCGATGCATCCAGCGCCACCAGGCGCAGGGTGGTATTGTCCACGGTGTAGAAGTAACCACCTTTGTCTGTGATTGCGCCGTCCTCGTCGCCATCGTCGAAGAACGGATTATCGCAGGACAAGAGTAACGGCAGCGCTGCTATTACCAAAATCAGTCCCGCTCGCCAACCAATCCTACACGTCATCCTCAAACCATGACCTCCACTTCCGTACATTGTTGCTCGAGGCAGAAACAGATTCCATTGTTTATCATATACTCCAATTCGCGTTTTGTCGGGCCGCCCGGTCAACTTCGGGCAACCGAGATTGATACTGCAACTTATGTGCCAGAGCGTTCACTCCATCCAATCCACGGCTTACAACCGAAAATGCCTTTGAATAGGACTACAAACGTGCTATATTAGCCCACAATGACGGGCTTTGCCAGCCCAAAATCGGCCGATCCAACATGCTTTTTCAGCCAGGTTCAGGCGATGTGGGGCTTGGCACGGAATTTGTTTCACAGCACCGGATAGGTAGGAATGAGCACTCGGCCATTACGACTGTCGAGGCTCCTGAGAATTGCCTGAAACGTATCGGGAAAAACGGACCTTGAAATAGATGCTATTCCCGAGACAAAGTGTGAAACTGTGGAACTGATCAGAGCACATCTAAAAGCCTTCCTGTTTGCCGCCCTGTTCGCGATTGTGGTCGCGATTCTATCCACTGTTGCCTATATCTCGTGGCACAACTGGACCGAAGAAGTCATAAGATCGAACAAGGCCCTGACCGTGATTACGGCCGGGCGACTCGGAGAGTCAGCCCAGCCCATCATGGACAGCCTTGCCGCTGCCGGGTTCTTCGACAAGGACGGCTATTCGAGAGCGGAGATCCTGGCCCTGGACAAGCGTTTGCAAGTCCTGTCATCCTCCATCTTCAGCGATGTGTCGGGGCTTGAAGGCGGATTCTTCTATCCGTGCATCGAAGAGTTCTTGGGCTATGCTTATCCGTCATCGCCCCCTCCGCAGCCGGTTTACGGCCCTCCTCCGAGATCTTACAACATCATCAAACACCAGGCGCAGGAATCGGTCGACAGCAGCCGGACCATTACCGACCTTCACAAATTCGACCCGGCCGTTTTCCCGTTAACAACTGTCCCCCTGGTGTCCGGGGGAAAGGTTGTGGGAGCTGCCTGGACCAGAGTTCATATTGAACGCGAAATGCCCGCGATCAAACTGCGGCAAATAATAAATATCGGCGGCGCCGTCACCTTCCTCGGCCTCGTGGTCTCAATCCTGATATCGGTCTCGCAAAGGAGAAGACTAAATCGGCTTCTGGCCGATCTGGAGGAGATACAGACAGGCCGGGTTCTGACCGCAAGAGACCAGGGGGGGACTATTGGATCGATCGCACGTTCGGTCAACAGCATGGTTCACGCTCTGGACGAAGCCCACTCGCGCAGAGAGAAGCTGGAGAAGTCCCTTCACCAACAGGATAAAATGGCTGCTCTGGGCACTCTCGTGGCCGGTGTCGTGCACGAAGTGAAAACCCCGCTGGCTATCGTCAAAACGAGAATCCAGATCTGGCAACAGGAATTGGCGAAACTCCGGGAGGGGGACGGTGAGGTCAATCCTAAAGAGGTGATTACCGAAGAGAGTCTCCAGGGCGTCGTCCACGAGATCAACCGTCTGGCCGGTCTCGCCAATCGACTGCTGATCTTCTCGCGACCGATTTCTGAGTTGCGACAGGAGACGAATCTCGCGCCCCTGATCGAACGTACTATCTCTCTCGTCAAATCCAGTCCGAGAGCCGAAAACGTAAATATCATCCTGAACATACAACATGTCTTGCCACCGGTGTGGGCGGAACCGAACTCGCTCGAGCAGGTCTTTTTGAACGTTCTGACCAACGCTGTGGAAGCTATCAAGGATCGCGGCGAGATCTCGGTCGAGGCGATTGCCGACTACCCGGAGGGAAAATTGGTAGTCGAGGTCCGAGACAACGGCGTTGGAATCCCCGAGTCCATCAGGACCAGGATGTTCGATCCGTTTGTTACGTCAAAAGAGAAAGGATTCGGCCTGGGGCTTTCCATTACCTACGAAATCCTTTCAGCTCATAACGGTAGTATCGAGTTCTCCGACAGGGATGGAGGTGGTGCCGTGTGCACCATAACACTGCCTTTCGCCAGAAAGGGTTTAGGATTGTCATGAGACACGAAAACAAGAGGGTTCTGATTGTTGACGATGAAGCAATGATGCGCACCAACATTGCTGACCTGCTCGCGCCAAGGGGGTGCAAGCTGGTGGAAGCTGAGGGCCGCCCGACCGAGGCGGCCCTCCCGCTGTGCTACCTCAAATCCGGCCAACCACGCCGCGATGGCGCCGAGATGAATCCGGCCCGTGACGGCTGCGGCCTGATCTGGTATTCGCCGCTGGTACCGATGAAACCGGCCCTGGTGCGCGAATACGTCGATATGGTCAAGCGGGTATGTGCCGATCATCACATCGAGCCGCTCATCACCTTGACCTCGCTGTCCGATCTCTGCTTTGATTCTACGGTCCCAATCCTGTTCGATCGCCAGGATCCCGAATTCACTCGTCGGTCCAAGGCCTGCTACCTTGCCCTATTCGAGGCCGGTCGTAGGATTGGCGTTCTGCCATACCGGTTTGGCATTGATCACATGAATATGGTGGTCAATTCCGCCCACAGTTCCTGGCGACTCGTTTCGCGGATCAAACAGGCCCTTGATCCACAAGGGATTTTGGCTCCCGGCAGGTACTGCCCGAAAACTCCCAAACTCAGAGAGGAGCGTTAGCCATGAAACGCCTTGTCCTGGCAGCAATTATCGTGGCCGCGTTGATCCTGATTGCATGCCTCTACGACCCGCTTGCGAACTCCTACTAGAAATTCGTCCCTTTTCTCGGCCCCATTCCGAATTAGGACCCTTTGGCGCGTTGTCCTATTGAACATGCAAAAGACCCCGTGCAAAAGGAGATGAGAAAGATGAATAGCGAACTCGATGTTCTGGTAGTCGGTGGCTACGGGTTGACAGACAATGTCGACGGCGCCAACAAGGAACGCGACAAGTTCCGGCTCACTCACCAAAACCAGGTCGTCACCGTGGGCTTCCTCAAGCACTTCATGGACTGCGAAGGTGACCTGGAGAAGGCCAGAACGGCATATTTGGGAGATTCGCATTTGCGGCAGCTTCCGCGCCAGCTCAACACGGTCTACCTGTACGATTTCTTGAGCCGTAAGGGCTATCGCACCGATGCTATCAGCTACTTCGCCTTTGAACGGGATCGTTTTGAACAGCTTATGGCGCTTAAGCCCAAAGTGCTGGCGCTGTCTACGACCTTTATATGTGATCCGGCCCAGTCGGTCGAAATCGCCCGCCGAGCCAAAGAAATCTCTCCCGATACGCTTGTTGTCGCGGGTGGTATGAAAGTGCTGAAGAGTGCTCGCCAGTATAACCTGTCGCAGCAAGGGTATTTTGATGGGCTCGATCAGGATAAGCTGGCCGCCGACAGCTTCTTCTACGATGCCAAAGCCGACGCCGGCATTGATCTGTTTGTGATCGATGAGAACGGTCTTGAGACGTTGCAGCAGTTGATGAAAGCTGTCAAGAACGACACCGACTGGCGCGCCATTCCCAACCTGGCCTTCTGGCAGGGGGACTCGCTCGTCTTCACAGAGCGTCGGCCCGAGAAGTTCTCCTTCACCGCTCACACAGTGAACTGGAGCAATGTCCCGAAATACCTGATCGGCGCCGAGATTCCAGTGCGGGCCGGGGTCGGTTGTCCCTTCAAGTGCGCCTTCTGTGACTTTCCCGGCCTGATAGCCAAAACCAGCCTGCGACCTGTTGAGGATATCCTGGCCGAGTTGAGGCAGATTCAGACGCTTTTCCCCGGTCGTCCCGTCTTTTTCACCGATGACAACCTCTTCGTGAATAAGAAGCGCACCAGGGACTTGTGCGAGGGGATAATTCGAGAGGGACTCGAATTCCGTTGGCGTGCGTTCTTTCGGGTGGATGCCGTTGATGAGGAAATCGCAGCTCTTGCCGCCAGGGCCGGTTGCAGTATGGCCCTGCTGGGGATCGAATCGGGCGATGAGACTGTGCTGAAGAATATGGACAAGAGAACGACCACCGCTGACATAACCGCGGCCATCAACGCTCTTGACCATGCCCATGTCAATACGCTGACGACGCTCATAGTGGGATTCCCCGGTGAGACACCGGCCAGCATCACACGGACTATTGGAATGCTTAACGCATATCCCGAATCCTTGAACGCTGTACATTCCTACTATCCGTTCTTGTTCATACTGGCGCCACTTGCTCCCGCGTCGTCCACCCAAAACCGTAAACGCTTTGGACTAAGCGGTTTGTGGTTCGATTGGAGTCACTACTCCATGAACTCGGAAGACGCCAAAATCGAGTACGGTCGTCTGATGCAAAGCGTGGCCACGCCGCTATTGCAGTATCTGGAGCAGGTGTTTCACGGTCTCGACCAGAAACGAGCTCTCATTGTCATGCGAGCCCGCCAGGAGCTGGTCAACATGGGGATTAATCAACTCACCGAAGAGAACGCCCGCGAAGTCTATGAGTTCTTCCGCGCCAGGATCGATGCCTCTCAACCGGCCAATGCCTGCGCCTGAACTTGCCGAAGATCTCCTTTTGCATGAACCCGGTTCGACCTCGGTCGGCCGGGTTTTTCTGCCTAACGTTGATGTTTCTGTCCGAATTGTGTCTTCACCGACCGTTGCCTATGTGAAGATCACAGAAACCAATGCAAAGGAGCTTAAGATGTTTTTTACCACTGACGCCAAGCAGTTCGAGCCGAGCGAGAAGCAGATGCTCGATGCCATGCTTGAAATCTGGGAAAAGGATGTCCGACGCGAGGCTCGCAACCAGCGCTTGCGCCGCAACGGCCTGCTGGCCCGCGCTGAATCGAAGCTGAACGCCCGCCTCGGTAACGTGCGCCTGGCTCTTCCCACTGGGCCGCAGGTTCAGCCGGTCTCCGGCTACCAGAGCACCATGTAGACAAGGGAGAGGTAAGTCATGACACCGTCAAATCAGTCAGATTACCGATTCCGCGAGGCGGTCACGCCGGATCAACTCGAGGCGGTGATGCGCCTGCGCTATCGGGTCTATCAGAACAGCCGGTTGGCCCGGTTCATCCCGGCCAACCCGCACGGCTTCGATCTTGACTGCTACGATCTTCACGCTCGGCATTTCGGGCTCTATTGCGGGGAGGATGTGGAGCCTGTAGGATATCTGAGGGTAGTGGAAGAGGTGGACCCGGGACCGGTGGGTCATGTGCTCGACCTGGGGAGACGGGTGCCGGAACTGGGGCGGCGACTGAAGGAGACGACGCCCCAGCCGCTCCCGCTGATGGCCTACACGCCCAATGTCGAGGTAATAGAACGGCTTCTGCAGGAGAAGCGGGACCGGGGTGAGAAAGTTGTTGAGGCCTGTCGCATGGCGATTGATCCGGATCACCGCTCGCTGGCGGCCGCTCGGCACATCTTCGAAAGCTCAATGTCAATCTACTTCTTTGCTCGCGGCTACCATCACATGTTTGCCTGCTGCGATTCTTCAAAGAAAGCCTTCTACCGTCGCTACGCCGTCACCCCGCTGGCCGGCATACCGGAAGAGGATTTTGCCGGCATCGGCGTTAGTTCATCCTGCCTGATTGGCTCGGCGAGCGATGTGCCGACTGCACGCCGCCGCCGCCTCGAGTCCTTCGCCCGCCAATGGCTGGCAATGGGGGAAGTGAGGGCGGAAGAGGTCCTAGGATCGACGCCTACGAAAGTAACTAATGATATAGCGTCACTGCCCTTGGCAATGGCATAACCAATTTGAATCGTTGAGGAGGAGACTATGCGGTTCTCACAAGTAACTCTAATCATGTTCATTGCGACGTTAATCGTCGCGGTATCCATCCAGGCCGACGTGCCCCGACTGGTCAACATCCAGGGAGTGCTCAACAACACTGACGGCAGCCCGGTGGCCGACGGCGATTACGCTGTCATTTTTCGGATCTATGACGCTGAGACCGGCGGCAATGAAGTCTGGTCAGAAGCTGTTGCCAGCCTCGCTGTCGAAAACGGCATCTTCAACGCCCTGCTAGGTAGTATCAATCCAATACCTCCGGAAGCGTTTAGTGCCCCTGATCGCTGGCTCTCAATCCAGGTGGGGAGTGATGCAGAAATGGCCCCGCGCAGTCGGATTTCTTCCGTGGCCTATGCGTTACGTGCCGCCAAAGCCGATACGGCCGATGTGGCGCTGACGGGAGATGTCTGGTCTTACAATGACAGCGCAGTCTACCTGGAAAATGGTAAGGTTGGGATCGGTACGACGGAGCCACGAGGGACTCTTCATGTCCATAACGACACGACACAAGCCTCTATTAGTATCTCGGGTGCGTCTGACAATGGCCTGACATATTCAGCGCTATACCTGAATGGTCTCGAAATGGACGCACACATAAACAGTTGGGTTCTAGCTCACAAGAAGAGGACGGGCTCGTCACTTGAGGATGGTCTTGCAATCGGAAACTGGGTTGATGATGCACACTATGTGAGAATGCTCATCAAGAAGAATGGAGCCGTCGGCATAAATGCTCTGGACCCGCAGTACACACTCGATGTCGGTGGCTGTATTGGTCTCAGTGGTCCTGACTTGTGTATGCATGCCGGCGGAGACAGAGGTGATGGAGGGAGAGCACTTGTGCACTGGCTCAACGATCAACTTTGTCTCAACTTCGAAGGTGACTTCTCCGGTGGCACGAGGGTAATGGGGTCAGGTCTGCAGGTTGACGGCAGGGTAACGACATCGGTCTTGGAAATCACCGGCGGCGCCGATTTGGCCGAACCGTTTCCGGTCTCAAGCGAGAGTGAGATTGAGCCGGGCATGGCAGTGGTCATTGACGCGCAACATCCGGGCCATGTCAAAGTAAGCTCCAAGCCATACGATCGTTGCATCGCCGGAATCATCAGCGGTGCCGGGGGCGTGAATGCCGGAATCAGTTTGGTTCAGGATGAAATCATGGAGGCAGGGCAGAATGTGGCTCTGACCGGACGGGTCTTCGCCAAGGCAACAAACGCTAATGGCAAGATACAGCCCGGTGACCTGCTAACCACATCATCCATTCCCGGTCACCTCATGAAAGCCACCGACTCCGATCTGTGTCAGAACGCGACTGTCGGCAAGGCCATGAGCACTGTGGATGAAGTAAATGGACTAGTACTGGTCCTGGTGAACCTGCAGTAGTTGAGGAGGAGCAAGTCATGAGACTATTACCCATAATACTTCTATTCATATCGTTTTGTTCAATTGCAGCCGTTCATGGGTCAACTTCGATCAATTGGGATGATTGGGACATTGTTCCTGGTCGAATACTCGTGAAGTTCACTGAGGCAAAATCGGCATCTCTGAGGTTGACTAAGAACTTAGGACTTAGTGAAATCACACATATTGAGCCAATCGAGAGTGTAGTCATCAAGAATCTGGACGACAGTCTCAAGGGATCGTTCAGATCACTTCTACCTCAAACTTTTGTTTGCGAGTTTGAACCGCGTAACAGAGACGAGGTATTCGGACATCTCAAGGACGATCCCGATGTGATCTACTTCGAGCCTGATAGGATTAGAATTGCAAATGTGCAATGGGGGACTTCGGATCCGAATGATCCATTGTTGCCACTGTGGGGCATGGAGGCCATTGATGCGCCTTCTGCATGGGATCGTCTGCCTGTGCGAAGATCGGGGATACGGGTGGCTGTCTTTGAGGATCAGATTGACCTGAATCATCCTGATCTATATCGTCAGCGATCGACCGTTCAGAATGGTAGCGGTGAGATTAGTGATCACGCCACCCATGTCGCAGGGACTATTGCTGCCACTGCTAATAACTCTCTTGGCGTGGCAGGGGTAGCTAACGTTGAACTTGTATCTCTCATGATTACGGGGAGATCGAGTTCGTTTTCACAACAGATCAGCTGGGCCGTGGCAAACGGGATCGATATCGTGAACATGAGTTGGTGTTGGTGTGGAACTAGTCCATGCACGCCCGGAGTCTATGCTGCGCCGTCTGAGACTGAACAAGACGCCATTTCAGGGGCAGGTAAACTGGGAGTGATTTTTGTTGCTGCGGCCGGCAACGACAACCAAGAATCAGATTCTCAGGAACGGTCTCCTGTTCCGGCGTCGTATAGCGGGGTTTGGGCGGTGTCGGCTCTCAACGTAGATTTATCGAGAGCTACATTCTCCAACTATGGTGACTATGTAGATTTCGCTGCACCCGGTGATCGGATACGATCCACTGTTCCCAATTCTGGTTACAGCTACAAGTCGGGGACGTCCATGGCAGCCCCGCATCTATCCGGAGTGTGTGCAGCCATACGGTCGCTGCAGCCAGCAATTAGTCCCGTGTCACTCAGTAGACTCTTGATTCTAACAGGTCGCGATCTTGGCACTCAGGGCAACGACGATTACTTTGGGCAGGGAATCCCTCAGCTCGGATATGCAGTAGACTGTCTCTCTGATATCTACGCTGAGAATAGGGGCGTGATCTTGCCGTTGCCCTTCGGTCCAGGAACCCTTTTCTGGCCGCTTCGTTCTATTGAACTCGCTGTGGAGAAAGTCCCCCAAGGGGGAAAGATAGGCCTCGTCCGCGGCTCGAGTTTCGATGAGATAATCACAATTAACAAGCCTTGTACCATTGTTGCGGTCGGTGGTTCGGCTGTGATAGGAGAGTGAATAATGCGGTCAAAGATAGTCACGCTAAGCTTGGCGAGTCTCTTGCTGTTGCTATCCACAGCTTTTGCAGTCACATGTCTTGCCGACAACCGGGTAGTGTCTTCAGCCTCGACCATAGGTGGATCAAGTGCTCGCTATTCTGTCAACGGCAGCCTCGGCCAACCGATCATTGGGCAGAGCGATGCAAGCTCCTACACATGTGAACTCGGTTTCTGGCCAACAGTCGATCATCCGTTCGATTGTTGTCTGGACACACGTGGTAACGTTAACAACGACCCCGAGGATCTGGCTGATATATCCGACCTTGTCTACTTAATCAACTACCTATTCATGGGTGGTGATGAACCAGCCTGTTTCTATGAGGCAGATGTGGCTGTTGATGGGCTGGTTGACATATCAGACCTGGTCTACCTGATTGCCTACATCATGATCGACGGTATCCCCTTGCCAAACTGCGAGGCCGTAATCCCAACGCTGCGAACCAACGCATCGGAAGCCGTGGTGGAACTGTCGCAACGCCAGGCTTCAGATGGCTCATACGAATTGGTGCTCGCGACCGACAACGTACTCAAGGGCTTGCATATAAGGGCAGAAGTGCCCGATGATGCGGCGGAGATCTCAGCAGTGGACGAGCAATTCGAATATGTCATTGGCCAATCCGATGGAATCACCAACATCGGCTTCTTTGACCGGAGTGGCAGAGCAGTTCTGCCAGCGGGAGAAACGGTGTTGCTTCGAAGCGACCAGCCGCTACCGATCGTTTCGGCCTCAGCGACAGATGCTGATTTCCACACGGTGGTCTGCAGAATCGGCGAAGGGATTCTGGACCGGCCACTGCCGACCGATTATTCACTGGCACAGAACTACCCGAACCCGTTTAACCCGATAACACGGATTGAGTTTGCCCTGCCCGAGGCCGGGCAAGCGTCGATCGAGGTTTACAACATAGCCGGACAGAAGGTGGCGACGATCGCTGATGGAGCTTTTGATGCAGGCAGGCATACGGTCGATTGGAATGCTTCTGATCTCGCCAGCGGAATCTACTTCTACCGGCTCAACACGGACCACTTCTCTACCACCCGCAAGATGGTTCTCTTGAAGTGAACCGTATGGAATAGCATTTACCCACCGTTTGCGGAGAAGGCCAAGCCTTCTCCGCATTTGCTTGCAAGTAGACAGATGTCACACTCTTGCCATAGACAGTTCTATCGCATGTAAGCCCATTCCGACCTTATGGCAAAATAAAAGATGAAAGCTGCTGTTGTAGAATAAAGTGCTTGGCCCCATGCGAAATGAAGCAAGAGCAAGATTAGAAATGAAATCCATAACACCGCCACGCCCCAAATACACCAACGCCTTCTGTGCAGCAGGCCCACAAAAAAAGGTGTAAACAGCCATAGAATAATACCAATTGCCAGATAACTACCTTGCGCATATAGAGAATAGTCTGGCGCCACTATGTAATTAACGATAATCATGCTGCCGAACAGTGGATTGATAATAAGATTAGCCCAGTAGACGGCAATCACCCACGGGGCTCGCTTTTCCTGATTCCGATGGTTTGCAAGTTCATCGGACTCTGCGACATCAGGGTCGGGTACATGGTCAATAACGGCGAGATCGCTTGGAATTTGAACACACTCTCCACATGCTGTGCAGTGTGTTCTCTCCCCCGGAATCCCATGGGTAGCGATAGTGCGTTTTCCGCACGACGGACACTCAAAACCAATCCCCATAAGTATATCCTCCAAATAAACTCCATTTGTATAGTACAAGGGATGTGTATATAAATCAAGCACGGACATTGTTCGTGATCGCAGGTTAGCTTTGCAAGATTGTAGCTGGATAATTTGGGCGCATCGCTTTCTATGTTAAAGACACAGTCTGTTCTTCAGCCATTGCTATTTTTTTGTTTTGGTTGTCATAGACTGTGGCACTTGAATTATCTCCTAATCCTCTTCCATTTTATGGTATTTATTTGAAGTTTATAATACATATATTTGTAGTTTGTCTCAGAGATTAATTGTGCGTGTCTATTGTATCTCACAATTGTGTGTTTCACAATATGATTTGAAAGGGTAAAGCTTCTCGATCGATTTTATACATATATAACATTTCAAATTCGCCTGAATATATCTATTGCGAATTCACTCATTAGTGTTGTTAACTGGATCTTGATCGAGATTTGATGAAAGCGGAAATAGGAAGGCCCTGGGAGAAGCCCCAGGGCTGTCTGTTCAATACAAGTCGTGCTTATTATAAATCATCAGAAAAGTTTACCTGTTCCTGTACATGGAATCTCATAGAGTGCACCGTTCCATTCGATAGTGATGGGGCACTCAAGAAAGCCGATGCAATCTGGGCATAACCCAACTTGATATGCCTCGAACTTTATTACCAGCTCGAGTGATTCCCCAGGAGCCAGTTGAAAGGTACCACTAGGTTCCACCGGCATGCAGACTTCAGCAGTCCCATCACAAATATCATTCCCACATCGTGACGCGTCTATTCTGCCTATTCCGGTGACACTCCCATTATTAGTTAGAGTTACTGTACGTGATACTAATCCCTCCGAATGGCGAACCAAACCGAAGTCTATTTGGTTTGGTACGATGGACAGATTGGCCGGCGGAAATACACACTCTTTTATTGAATAAGTCATGGCATCCGCGTTCCGCACGAGTCTATCGGACAGGACGCTTCTCATACAATAAGACAGGGGGATGGCAGAGCCGATTGCACTTCCTTCTTTCAGGCTGTTTACAAACGACTGTGTGCTTTCTAATCCACCAAAGACAGCATCCAGAGCGGCTTGAGCGCTACCGCCGAGGGCAAAGGCTTGAATGCGAACATCTGCGAGTTCTCCCACTGCTCGATATTTCCCACTTCCTCCAAAACCAAGAAACGAAGCGCTGACTGCCGTTTCTACCGAATCTTTCTCTTCTGATGATTCAATCAGTAGGTAGAAAACCCGACCATAGGTAACTGACGACACATATACCGGTGGATTGCCAGGACCCACAAAAGGTCGAAGATCATCTGCTGTCACATCTGGATGAAAGAAATCACTCATTACCGATGGTCTCTCGAAGACCAGAGTATAGAAAGATTGCTTCAGGGTGACCAAGACTACGGTGTTATCGGTTTCCTCACTCCAATCGAATTTAGCGCTAGATTTGAACAGGCCGAGAAAACTGGCGCTTGCACTGATTTTTGCCGCTAGCTCCTGTTGAGTTCTTACTCTGGCATAATCTACTGTTAACCTGGCCGGGAAATCCTCCGGCTGAGATCCAATTACCTTGTTGGCTGCTTCAAGACAAGTTCCCATTCCAACCTCATCTACTGTGACGCTGGGAGTCGTACTTCCGGTAACATTGTCGATGTTGATTTTGCCTGATCCACGTCTCGCTATGATGCGTTCAGGTGTTGGTTGTTGAATTGTAGCACCCTGCAATAATGCTCCTGGCCATATGACCTCTGCGTTTGGATTAAACACAGGATATTCATCAGCAGAGAAGCTTGATCTCATTTCGAGAGTTTGACACTCCATGTACTCGGTGCTGTCGATCAGTTTCTCAAAAGATTCAACCGTGTCCAGCACAGTAATCCCAGTATCAGATACTTCTGGTTGCTCCGGTTCACCGGCCGTTTCGACAAGAGCTACGATGTCTTCCTCGGGAACGGGGGCGACTGTCTTTTCACAGCCTGGGACTAGAGCTGTCACGATCACCATAGTGGCTAGTATCACAGCCACTATGAACATCCTACAATCGTGATTCGTTTTCATAAAATCCTCCAATCAGCTAAGGGTTTGTTATGCTTTATAGCAGCAACGCTTACCCAAACGTTTTTCGGAATGATTTCTTGATTAGAATGGTCAAAAGGCTCGCATTTTTAGGTAGATACCAACGTGTAGATAGTCCAAGGCTTGCATTGGTTCCTTAGTGGCGTGTTCCACTCCGTACATTGTGTCAGTTTCTCGCTATGTGTCCCTAAACGGATTACTGGGGAAATTACGGTATAACCATATGGATCACGTATTGAGTGTTATCAAGTAGTTCATCACTCTCCACACATTCTCCAACGACTTCGAGCAACACATCGCCACGTGTCACAATTATGTCGAGTGAATCAGGATTTCCGGACTGTAATAACGATTCTATACCATTGATTCGCCTTCATCGCCGAAGCTACTATCCGCAAATAAAAAACGGTAAAACGAACCCAATTCGCCGTAACCGCAAGAGGGAGTATAGAATGCAAAGAATTACTGAACAGGGGAAAGACCATTAGCAACTGATCTTGCTCCTGCTTATCCGGACCAACGATGAAAAGACCAGTCATGAAAAAAGCCCGGTTATTCCCAGGCAAACAAAGCGGGGTTGACGAGACTCGAACTCGCGGCCTCCTGCGTGACAGGCAGGCGTTCTAACCAACTGAACTACAACCCCGGTATCTGATAAACACTGTATCGGTAATCCAGCCAAATCGCTTAGGAGTCCTCTATAACTCAATCAGGTCTGTCCACCCGATTAAGTCGTCGTCTCCAGCCGCCCTCATAACTGGGCGGTACTGGATTCGAACCAGTGACCCCCTGCGTGTAAGGCAGGTGCTCTAACCAGCTGAGCTAACCGCCCATACCGTACAGTGTAAAACTGTCAAAGAACTTCGCGCCGACCCGCAAGCCGCTGCGATTGAGGCCGATATTATAATCAATAACCGGGAAAAAGCAAGCGGGATTTGTACCTCCGCAAAGCATATTTTAGACTTGAAATCAACCCTTGACTCGATAGTATAAACATATAAAAGTCATATGCCGCGATTGCACTTATAGTGTAATCGCCCGGCTGTAAAGACAAAAACGTTGACGCGCCTGTTACTCGCGTCTATTTTCGACTTATAGGGAGCTATTCAGCATGCAGATAGATCCAACCATCTTCAAAGCTTATGACATCCGAGGCACCGTACCGGATCAAATCAACACCGATACCGCGTACCAGATCGGGTATTGTCTGGCCCGTTTCCTCAAACCGGCCAGCGTTGCTATCGGACGCGATATGCGCCTTTCCTCGGACGAGTTGTTCGAAAGCCTCACCCGTGGTATCAACGATACCGGGGTCGATGTTGTCGATCTCGGTCTGGTCTCGACCGACGGCCTCTATTTTGCCGTAGGTAAGTTCGGTTATGAGGCCGGTATCATGATCACCGCTTCCCACAATCCGAAAGAGTATAACGGCTTCAAGGTCTGCAAAGCCGGCGCTGTGCCTCTTTCCGGATCCGACGGTCTCAACGAGGTTCGCCGGGCGATAGAAAAAGCGACCGAGTTTCCCAAAGCTCCATCGCGCGGGATGGTTGTCCGAAAGGATATTTCCGAGGATTACGCAGCTCATTGTCTGTCGTTTGTCGATATCTCCACCCTCAAGAAGTTCAACGTTGTTATCGATGCCGGCAACGGCATGGCCGGGGCCACCTTACCGGCAGTTCTTGATAAACTCCCCATCGAGGTTCATCGGCTGTTTTTCGAACTCGACGGGACTTTCCCGAATCATCCCGCATCGCCGATCGAACTCGAGAATCTTCAGGACCTGATTGCAAAAATAAAAGAGACCAGGGCCGATTTCGGGGTGGCTTTTGACGGCGATGCCGATCGTATGTTCCTAGTCGATCATAACGGCCGCCAACTCGGCGGCGACATGGTTACGGCGATGGTGGCCAAGTCGCTTCTGGCCAAGAATCCCGGAGAGACGATTCTCTACAATCTGATTTGTTCCCACGCTGTGCCGGAACTGATCGAGCGTATGGGGGGGAAGGCGATTCGCACGCGTGTCGGTCACGCCCTGATCAAGCCGCTCATGAGGGAATACAACGCCATCTTCGGCGGCGAACACTCCGGTCATTTCTACTTCCGTGACAACTGGTTTGCCGATTCCGGTCTGATTGCCTGGCTGGTTTGTCTGGAACTGCTCTCGAAAGAGGACCGTCCGTTGCACGAGCTTATCGCCGATCTCGATCCTTATTTCCGCTCGGGTGAAATCAATAACCGGGTCAACTCCATCTCCGAAGTAACGGAGCGCGTAGCCCGGGCGTTTGCCGATGGTCGCCAGGATCGCGAAGACGGCCTCACCGTACAGTACGATGATTTCTGGTTCAATCTTCGCCCCTCCAACACCGAACCACTCTTGCGACTCAATGTCGAAGCCAACTCCAGAGATCTGCTAAAAAAGAAAACCGACGAAATTGTAGCCCTGATCAAAGGCTAGTCCGTGAGCACCGAACGCGCCCATATTCTCATTGTCGATGACGACTCCCAGCTTCTGGATCTGATGTCGGACACTTTATCCAGTCTCGGTTATCGAATCGAAGGGGCCGGCGGCGGGGTAGAGGCGCTCGAAAAACTTTCATCTCAACGGTTCGATCTGATGATCACCGATATCAAGATGCCCGATATGGACGGTATCAGTCTCCTGAAACGAGTCCGGCTCCACTATCCTGATATGCCGGTGCTGTTCATCACCGGCTATGGCGAACCGGAAGTGATCGGGCGGGCTTCCCCCGATGGCTTCCTCGCAAAACCGTTTCGCATTTCCAAAATCGAAGAGCTGATCGAACAGGTCTTATCCGGACGTAAGGACGATGATAACTTCGGACCGATTCGGCGAGTCATGGTGGTCGACGACGACGATATTTTCAGGCAGACCTTGTTCGATATCCTGCGCGTATACAACTACCTCCCGCTGGCCGTCTCCAATGCCTCGGAAGCGATGCGTGAGCTGGAGGATGGTGAAATCGACGCCGTCATAACCGATGTCAAGATGCCGGGTGTCGATGGTGTTTCACTGCTCAAACAGATCAAGACCCGTTTTCCCGATATACCGGTGATTCTAATAACTGCTTTTTATTCACCGCAAGATACTGCGGTTGGTCAATCCGATGTAACTCCCGATGGTTTTCTCCAAAAGCCGTTCAAAGCGGAGAATATCATCCGTCTCCTCGAACAACTTGCCGCCCCTTTGCCGCACATTGATTGAGATTGATTTGGGATTATGCCGTTGAGCCGCGTATTGCGCGTCTATATTTGTTCGACGCCGAGCTTGCGAAGGCGGTTGCGCACAGTCGCCTCGCTCACCCCCAGCACCCGAGCTACTTCGGTCCGCCGTCCGCCGCTGCGCGAGAGCAAACGCCGCAGAAACTCATCATCCGTAAGGCCGTTCCATGACTGCGCCTGCTCGATCAAACGGTTGATATCCCCACGAGCCTGCACCGCCAGACGCTGCACCACCGAGCGCAGTTCACGCACATTTCCCGGATAATCGAAACAAGCCAGAATCGCGGCCAGTTGGTCGACTTTCTCATCCGAGGGCTCCAGGTTCACCTCGAACTCCGCCATAAAATGACGCACCAGCGGCCTCATATCCTCCGGCCGCGCCGACAAAGGCGGCAGCTCGATCGGTATCTCGTTCAAACGATGGAACAGATCAACCCGGAAATCCCCCTGACGCGCCCGCTCCCGAAGATCGTAGTTGCAGGCCGCGATGAGACGGAAAGTTAGCGGACGTGTCTTGTCGTCACCGAGACGTCGCGCTTTACGTGTTTCCAGCACCTCCAGCAGTTTGGCCTGGAACACCGGGGAGGCATCGGCCACTTCGTTGAGGTAGAATGTCCCGCCGTTAGCTTGCTCCAACAGACCTTTGCGATCATCCTCAGCTCCCGTAAAGGCTCCCTTCTTGTGTCCGAACAGCTCCGACTCGATCATCGAATCCGGCACCGCCGCGGCGTTGAGCGAGACAAACTCCCCCTCACGACCGCTGTGATAATGAATGTAGCGGGCCAGCAGATCTTTGCCGGTGCCGGTCGGACCGAGCAACAGCACGTTCATCTCCGAGCGGGCCACATCCTCCGCCAGGCTCAGGATATCCCGCATGATCTTTGATTCGGCGATGATGGTCGGAAGCGACGAGGATATACCGGTTGTCCGCGAGCGCGGTGTCCGGAGAGAGCTTAGGAGACGGTCGATTGCCTCCACGCGGTCCGTTATCTTCTCCGAGGCGAAATAGTCCCGCGCCAGAGCCAACTGCGCCAGTCGTTCTCCCTCCTCGAACAGACCCGAGCCGCCCGCCAACTGTCGCGTCAGCGCCAGCTCCCATTGCGAACCGATCTGGGCGAACAACTCGATCGCCTCGCGATATCGCTCGCGGGCTGAGTCACGCCGACCCCGGATCCGGTCGATCTGCGCCTGAAGACGCCAACCGGCTGCGATCTCCGCCCGTTCCTGAATCTTCTCGGCTAACGCCAGCGCCTCAGCCGTGTACTGCTCGGCTTTGTCCCATTCACCTCTGGCTACGTAGAGATCGCCGAACAGCCGTTTGATCTGGACCATGAGCGCAGGAGCATCATCGCGCTCTCGGGCATATTGCAATCCCCGCTCAAGAGCAGCCTCTGCCTTTTTGAGGTCGTTGCCTACAAGATGGACAAACCCGAGATTCTCGTAATAGATGGCTCTCTCTCGAGGGTAGTCGTCGAGATACTGTTGGCATTTCGCTATTTCAGTCAAGGCATGTGGGGCCTGCCCGAGCGCCGCAAGCGTAAGCGCCTTGTTGAAATGGAATATCAGACAGGAGCGGCCACCGAGATCACTGATGGCGGAGTCCAACTCGTTGAAACCAGCCAGCGATTCTGTTAATCGCCCTGCCTTGAAGTAATACACATAAAGCGTCTGGGCGCATGCGATTCGGTTCTTGCTGGATCTCAGACCTGCAAAGGCATCCACACATTGCCTTTGATTACTGATAGCAGAATTGGTGTCTCCAACCATGATCTGAGCAAAAGACAGTCTGCTTAGCGCCGTTGCGCTGCCGGCCACATCACCACATCGCAGATAACCAGCGTGCGCCTCCAGCAAATCTTGTCGCGCCTCGAAGTATCTCCCGCGGATTGTGAGCCAAACCCCTCGGACATATTTGGCCTCAGAGAAAAGAGCTGTCGAGCCATCGCGGAAGATCTCAATAGCCTGATCAACATCGGCTGGAAGATACCGGTCATCATCAAGTCTTACAGCCACTCTGGCACGCAACACGTAGTATTCACCACGTTCGTTCTTCGACAGGAGCACGGGATTGATCGACTCAAGCTCCCTCAAAGCGTCTACATAGGCCCTATTGCTGAGTAACTGACGTATTAACTTGAATGTTACTGTCACCTGTGGATCCATTACCATAATTGCCAACATTTAAGTCTACTATTAAGTAGTAGACCACTGCGTTTACGGACGGCCAGCCTATGCACGGCACTACGAATACTGGTATCGTATTTCTTGGTGGTGATAATTCCGGGTCATCGATACCCAGATCATCCCCGCTATCATCGTTCTCCGGCTGCATCAGATAGGCCCAGGGCGGTTTGTGGGGGTCGTAGTCGGTGGCGGTGACCGGTGAGGCAAACATGACCGCTAGCAGGGCAGCCACCATTGCCGAAGCTATGATTTTCTTCATAGTTCCCTCGTCGTCTTGAGTTCAGTCACGACAATTATCTCCCAAAACCGAGGCCGAAACCCCGGCATAACGTCTTCTATCGAACATCACATGCAATCCCTTCATCGTCATTCAGGCTGCGATCTCCGCCCGTTCCTGAATCTTCTCGGCTAACGCCAGCGCCTCGGCTGTGTACTGCTCGGCTTTGTCCCATTCACCTCGGGCTACGTAGAGATCGCCGAACAGCCGTTTGATCTGGACCATGAGCGAGGACTCCGGCGCCGTATCGAGGGCGATCTGGAGCCCGGCGCGGAGGGCCTCTTCGGCCGCGTCGTAATTGCCCGCGAGGGTCTCGACGAACCCGACGTTTTCGTAATAGATGCCGGTCTCGCGGAGGAACTGTCCCAGATACGGCTTACATTTATCGAGCAACTCCCGCGCCTTCTTGATATCCCCCAACTGAGCGTGCGCCCGGGCTGACATCTGGTAATAGTTTAGGATATGCTTCTGGCTATCACCGAATTGAGAGAGGTCTATCGCACGAAACGTTTGGAGTGATCTGCCGATCTTTCCACCACGAAACTCGACTACTGCCAGGTTTGCAAGCATGGAGGCCAATTGACAATCATCTCCAAGTTCGACAAACAGTTCGCAGCAGCGCTCGAGATGCATCATGGATTGTTCAGGGTTACCCGTCTGCAATGCTAGATACGATAGTCTGTTCAACGCCCGCGCCTGCGATCGGAGTTGACCAAGTCGCAGAAAACTCGAGTAGGCTTCTTGAATCGACTCCTTTGCTGCGACCCATTGTCCCTTGAGCGTCATTGCCCAACCTTTGAGATACTTCGCTTGAGCGAACTTCTCCGTGTCGGAATATCTAAATGCCTCAATGGCATCGTCGATCTCTGGAACGTCACAGAATCCCAAACGCAGCTTCGCCTCACTCAGCAGAATACAACGCCAACCGTATTCTTCTCCTGTCAATCCGTCACGGCTGACGGATTCCAGTTCGGTAATGGCCCGCTGAAATCGCCTCTTATTGATTAGATTCTGTGACCGATTGAGCACTTCTCTGACTACTATCACCATCATCGCCCGCAAAGTTCGGTATTTCGATTATGAATCCAATAATACAAATGCCATTGGTCGTCCAGGGAAATGGGATGAAGAACGCGGTGCCTTGCGTGTCATCTGGACCGATCCCATCCACCTCATTCCATCCGACGTCATCCCCGCTATCATCGTTCTCTGGCTGCATTAGATAGGCCCAGGGCGGTTTGTGGGGGTCGTAGTCGGTGGCGGTGACCGGTGAGGCAAACATGACCGCTAGCAGGGCAGCCACCGTTGCCAATGCTATGATTTTCTTCATAGTTCCCTCATTCTTTAATATGTCGCCACAAGAAGTCCGCTCCCATTGTAGAGGCCCTAAGCCCCAAACGCTACTTCAATAAAGCGATCAGGCCTCAAATCTGTCAAGGGAAAAAACGAGAGAAAATCGACTCGATTATTCACCATGCCCCCACCGATCTATAGATGTCATGTATCGTCCGTCAGGATTACCTGAGATTGTGATGACGCCGATCCGAGGACACCTGAATTAGTATGTGTCACTCAACATGTGCTATTGGTGCCCATGCCCGCGCGCCTCTTCCATCAACGAGTCCGCGGCGTTCATCATCGCGGAAGACTGAGAGTCGTCAAAAACAGTACCCCAGACTCCCAGTACCTTGCCCGTGGAATCGCACAGGAAGTGCCACGGGGCATATGCTTGCCATCCAGATCCGGGACGGTTACTATTCAGGTATGACTCAAGCACCAGAACAGGTGCCTCAACGCCGTCCAGTCGTGCAGCGTAAGCCAGACCGGCTGAATCCACCCGGCTAGTTGCGAACAAGAGCCCGCCGCCGGCTTCAACCATGTGCCTTTGCCAGGACGCCCAGAGGCGGCTCTCGGCGACTCGCCTCCCGCACGGTTGACGATCCAGCATTACGACCAGACTGAATGGCGCTGAAAATGTGGCCGGGTGCTCGTCAGCCAGTTCCTGTGCAAAAGTTTCAAAGCCACTCCAACGGAATACCGTGGTGCTCCCGCCGTGCATACCGGCACAGCCGATCAGCCCACAGACTGATGATAGGGTTATCAAGGTAGCCATCATGGCTCTTATCAAGGTCTGTTGCATAACGCTTTCAGAATGTTCCGAGCGTATCTAGTCGATTCCGGCTTGTTCACCATGGCGCTCTTGATACTTATTGGACCCCCTACACTGTCTAACAGAAGTCTGATCGGTGTCCGCAATCCTCTTCGCTGAATCTCCCGCACCAGATCCTCACCTATTACTCTGACGGGACTGTGGAGACCTTCGAGTTTCATGGTGTATGCGACATCGAACGAGTCACACGCAGGCGCCCAGAGTGAGAATGAGCAGTTGCAGTCGGGCAATCTCTCTTCAAGTTCGACCCACGATGCCATGTCCTCGGTACAGGCCAGGCAGGAGTTGGTGTCTACGTAGATCAGAAAGTGGTGTGCCTTATCCGCGTCCGGCAATTGATTGATCAACGACAGCAGCGCCGTCTCCTGCTCCGAGGTTCGGCAGTAGCGAAGACCGAGGACCACCGCGACCATGATCGCGACGGTCAGAGACACAGTGACGTACGATTTATGGAGTATCCTCACCGTTTGAGCCTCGTCATGAACAACTCCACTCCGTGCCTGTCCTCCTCCGACTGGTATCGGACGAAGATCATCTCGCCGTCCGCCTCAACACCGGCAAGCTGCCAGTGCTCCGGCACCGACAGTGAAACCTCTTCACCGGAAGTCCTCCAGACCGCCGTCCCACAACTGCGAATGCGTGTTGCCCCGATCATTACGGGTCCGACATCATACTGAAGAAGGAAGTACCCGGGTGCGACGTATCGGAGTCTCCTTATCTGTGTCCATTGACTCAACCACTCGCGTGCAACTGCGTCGGACTTGATGCGGGACTTGATCTCCGGGGCGATCTTATAGTCCGAAGCCCGGACGGCAACGCTATCTCGAATGTGTCCGTCCATGTCGGCGATATACATGTAACCGTAGCCGTATATCGCAATCCAGAGACAGCGGCCTTCTGGATCGAAGGCCGGAAAACAGAATTTATCACCCGAGCCCACACCTACCGAATCGAGCCGGCGAGCGAGACCTTCTGGATAGCGGAACGCCTTCCTCGGCTCTTGTGCACCGGCATCCCAGATCAGGAGCCCATACTTACCTGTATACCGAGGGACGCTGCCAATCACCGTTTGACCCTGGACATTGACATCTTGAACGTCTTCCGTCATCGATGACCAGAGACTGACAGAACTCCCCTCGGGAGTGTCAATCTGAAACACATACAGCGCCGGGCAGCCACAATCATAGACAAGAGTTTCCCTGTCGTTCGGCAGGACCCAAATGCCATCCGGCATTAACAAGCTTGTCAACGGCTTCTTGGCAAGACACTCGCGTTCGGGAGGCGGTTCATTCCAGCCATAGCAGTAAATGACCTCTTCCCAGGCAGCATCGGCGTTCGGTTGAAGAAATATCCCCATATTGGAGGCGACAACTACGCTGTCTCCACCGAGCCTGACGGCAGCCTGTGGAGGGCAATATATCAGATCCTCACACGGCATAAAACGGCGTTGGTGAACCAACAGACTATCAGCTGCAGTAGACGAAGCCAAAACTACGAACAGGATCGCAGGCGCCAATTTCTTCGCGAACATGACTATTTCCTCTCTAGGGTCAAGAGTCCGAACTCCCAACGTTGATTGGATTTGCAAGGGAGTCTGCCGCGAGGTCGACTCACCCGCAAGACATTAGATCCAAATAGTCCTATTTACCAGAAGAAGCGGAGGCGCAGCCAATGATGCACTCGTGACCACCCGATTTGCACTCCTTGTGTATCGTGCCGTTGGAATCCTTAACTTCTACCCAATGGCCATTCTCAATCGTGATGTTGTATTCGCAGCCGGGGAGTACAGCCGCCAGCAACCACAGCGAGATTAGTAAAGCGAACAATCCTGCCCTCATGCGTAAAGTCGATTTCATAACTAATCGTCTCCTTTCCGGTCTGATATCAAGTTTTAACAAACCATGGATCACCCCGCCACGGCAGGCCTTGAACGTCACCCTTCCGATCGGATAAGGCGTTGGGAACAGCTAAC
>DAOSXA010000006.1:0-21023 GCA_035380245.1 Candidatus Zixiibacteriota bacterium
ACCGGCATAGCCGGCGATCAACTTCGCGCACTCACCCGCGGTGCCGGGGTAGAACTGGCCCATAACAACATTTTCACGTCTCGCGCCCATAGCGCACCCCCGATTGCAATCGAAAGGATTGTCTATTAATTATAGCAATCACGCCACCGCATGTAAGCCGCTGAGAAAATAACACTGAAAGCGCAGAAATGAGTTCCCCGGGAAAAGAATAATAACAACTGTATTCAGTGACTACCGCAAAGCCGGCGCCGAACCATTATGCTGCTCTGATCATATCAGATGTTTATTCATCATCACCTGATAACGATCCCGGGACAAATCCCGGCAATCTCGACTTTTACAGGTGATCTACATGGAATGTTGCCCGCTGAAGTGGAAAAGTCTTATCTGGATTCCGGCTGACAGCATGCCGGAATGACGAACGCAGGACACAGAAATACAGGCGACAGTCGGCAGGCCGGCCTGCTTTTTGTCCTTTCACGTGTTTTCTTCGTGAATGGTTTGTATTTGTGAACATACCTTAGTGTTTCTTTTTCTGTTATTGCTCGGCAGGCCGGTCTGCTTTTTGTCCTTTTATAGTGATTCTCAAAAATAAACTTGAATACATGCACAAAGGAAATAGCTTTGTGCATGGCACACTATCTTTGTATTTGTGATTTCTGATCGAGTTGTGAATCTGTTTTTTTTATGAGAATTACTCTATGTATTCGCTTCGTGTTTATGTAGCTGTTTGTAAATATACCTTAATGCTTGTTCTTCAGTTATTACTGCCAATGTCGCATCGCTGTCATCACTAAATATTATCGTCATTCCCGACGGAGATCGGGAATCCAGGGGGGCCAGGACGGTCAGGGGAGTATTTCGGGGTTGGGCAGGTATTTAATTTGGAGTGCGAAAATTCATTTTCGCTTTCATAGCCGGGAATTTATTACCGGCGCATAATAAATCCAGGCGGCGATGAATCGCCGCAATCCACGCTCCCACCGGGTTCCATTTTATTTATGACAAGCAGCATAACAATGCCGGATTGCTTCGTGTACGGATGTTGCATTTCCGGAAAGAACAAAAGGAAAAACCGCACCGGCGCCGCGCGGCACACGCGAAAAGACTCTGATTTAATCAATCTCTTTACTTCACATAAGAGAATCGCTATACTTATCCTGCGAGGTGGAGCAGTCCGGTAGCTCGTCGGGCTCATAACCCGAAGGTCGTGGGTTCGAATCCCACCCTCGCAATACTAAGAAAGCTCGCTACGGCGGGCTTTTTTGTTGTCTGGGAATGTTTCGGGTTTCTGAAACGGTAGACTTTTGGTAGACCAGGGGACTACTTTGCGGTTAGTTGAAGACAGGCCGCGGATGGCTTCCTTGACCTGGTTCTTCGAGGGGTTTACGTATATCTCCGTGGTGGAGATGCTCTTGTGGTGGGCGACTTCCTTGGCGATGTGGATGCCGTGGGAGTTCGCTACTTCTGTAACAACGTGGTGGCGGATGTCGTGAAACCAACAGTCCTTGACTCCTGCTTTCTCCAATGTCCGCGTCCAGTACTTCCTGGGGAATTCTTTCCAGCGCCATACTTTCTCTCTGTCTGGATACAAAACCTTCTGCTCCAGTAGTACGCGCTTACTCTCCTCGTTGAGATAGCTCGTGAGTGGTTCGCCGGATTTCGAGTCAGGATGATAGACCTCACCGATATCGAGATTTATGATATCCCATCGGAGGGCCATGATGTTTCCCTGTCTCAGGCCTGAGTTGAAAGCGAAGATCACAAGGCGGCGGAACTCTTCGTCCACTTCCTTTGCGGAACTGAGTATTGCGTCTATCTCCCATAACTCATACGTGCGGGAGCGCCGCTTACCTGGCAGTTTCTTCACGCGGGGTGGTCTCAGCTCGGCGTAAGTGAAGATACTGGATATATGCTCCATGTACCGGTTCACTGTCGTGTTCGCCCGCTTTTCTTTGCTGCCGTTGTTGAACTTCATCCCGGCATCTGAAGGTAGCGCTCGCTCTTGAAGAAGTTTCCTGAACCGAAGCAGATCGAACTCCGAGATGCTTTTCAGGGAGTAGTCGCCGAAGTACTCATTGATTACCCTGAAACGGCTCACATCGTCCTTGTGCGACTTCTTCAGAGGACTGACAGTTTCCAGATATTCCTCGCTCCATTCACGGAAAGTCAGGTGTTGACCAGTCCTTGGAAAGGTCAGGCCCTCTTCTTTCACGCGATGCATCACTACCCTGTAAGCTTCTTCCCGGATATCCTTCTTCTCGTACCGCCATTTAACCTTGGGGGCAGAGGCCATGATGCCGCTTGCAAAAGACTTGGGCGTGTCTCCAGGCACCGGGACTTTGCAGTTCCACCTACCATGTGACTTGTACCATTTTAGGTTCATTCAGTTTCACCTCCCTTCATGTGGATTTTTGGTACCCACATGATAGCACAGACCTGAGACATGTTCATCATCTTTCCAGCCTCCTTTTCAGGCGGCTGATGAGTGCGCGGATATCATTCACGTCATAGCGCGTGGACATGCCGGGGATGACAACCTTGGGAACATTGTATTCATTGAGCAACTTTTTCACTCGGTGAACGTTGCCGTTATTCACATTAAGGCCAAGCATTTCCGTCACCATCTTTGCGGACACTGCAAGGGCCGGCGGTGTTTCCCGTAATGCTCGGACCTCAGCCAATGTGGCCGCCAACGCTCGTTCAATGCCGTCGATTTTCTCTACGATATTCTGTGCACTATTCTGCTCGGATGAAGCGGGGCTGTGGGGACTACAGTTTGTTGGTTTACAATTCTGCACGGGACGGACGCT
Organism: Candidatus Zixiibacteriota bacterium; assembly: GCA_035380245.1. Classification (NCBI taxonomy): domain Bacteria; kingdom Pseudomonadati; phylum Candidatus Zixiibacteriota; species Candidatus Zixiibacteriota bacterium. Next base: position 2,814 of record DAOSXA010000006.1, read on the forward strand.
CCTCTTGCTTGGCGTCACGTCCCAGGAGCGCCGGTCGTTGGCGCGGTGGACGTCTTACCGGGTTTCTCGGCTCTGCGGGTTCAGGAGTTGCGGAGCCGGTTTGTATCGGGTCCGGCGTTGTGCCGGATATGTCAGTGCCTCCCACGTGGGGAGGCGTTCAGCACGTCGCCTTACACGTTACACAGCGGTGCGGATGCGATGCCAGCATGGCCAGGCTGTTCTCCGACATCCGCTCGGTCTTGCGGATCAGTTCTCCGAGAATTATGGGCCGTGCTCGGATGATCTGTTGAAGGTCGCTTGCCACGCGACCCGCGCGGGCAAGAGTTTCGTCCCTGTCGAGTCCCAGGGCATCCGCGAGCGCTACAATCTTTTCCTCGGAGGGCGGTGCTGTTTTCTCCCGCTCGATGAGAGACAGGTAGCCGGATGGCAGTCCCGCTTTCTCCGCCAATGCACGAAGGGACATGTGCTTCTCGTTTCGTTTCTCCCGGATGCAATTCCCGAATGTCTCCGGTTGTTCACTTCTGTCATTGGCCATCGCTCTCACCTCAGTGTTGATGCTAAGTGCTATGTTAGCGCATAGCATAGCCGATGTCAACTGTGGGGCGAAAAAACTTCCACTTGTCACGAAACATCAGGCCCGCGCGCGCGGAGGCGCGTACATTATATATCGCGTGCGCACGCATGCACGCGTTTGAGTACAGTCCTTTATGCCTTAATAATACTTAATAGCCATTAGCGTCCGCAGGACGCTAAAGATGGGGTTGAGAGTGTGAGAGAAGGGGAAGATACCACATCCGGATCGCGTCCGCTGGACTTTGCAGAGGATGAGGGGGTGGATGGGGTGGGCGGGAGTCATGGCCGTGGTTCGATCCTCTGCCGAGCGCCGGTACATGCTTCCCTTCGTGAAGTCCAGAGGTTTCTTTAGCAGTCATGAAAGCAATCACACCCAGTCCCGGTGCATTTCGTGCTGCAGAAAGCCTCCTGGTGGCTTCTGATGGGCGCTGAGATATGAACATGCCCGTTGTTTCTGAATGTGGCGTGTCCACAGGCTTGCACCCCATCCGTGGCCGATTTCCACATGGGGGCTCTGGACCTGTCGGTAACAATGGGATGTCGCCAGTTCACCAGTCACTGTACAGGTAAGCCGTCCTCGCGTCATGTCAGGGGCTCATCGCCATCTCCCCCCCCAGGCACGTCTGACGTTTTGCACCACCGTCAACTTCTTCCTGCGCAACGTCCATGCTGTTGCTGCCCCCTGATGCCCATGATTACGGCAGGATGGGTATGCGTAGCAGAATCGGACCGAGCGGTCTGAACTCCAGCCCCATCGCCAGCGTGTACAACGCTGCTACGTTGTCGTCTGTGCCGGTTTTCTTCTGTCCCTGTTCCACTGGTATCACGCCCCTTTCTGCTTGTGTTTGCACAAGCCCATAAAGGCAGAAAGGGGCCGGACGGAAGAATCCGCCCAGCCCCTACCGGAACGGCACGCATTCAAACACGCGCTATCATTCCGTGGTCCCCTGAACTACACGGGACTGGCTTCTGTTCGTTTCAGTTCTATGGCAGTTTTCAGATTCGTGGAGACTCTTATGCAGAAAGCAACTCCTCGATCATATCCAGCAGTTCTTGCTTTCTTTCTTCAATACGAGCATTGAAACCCTGCATGAAAAGTTCATAGTCAGGGACTCCACCGAACTCCTCAATGAAAGCTTCAGTCTGACATTCGTTCCACACTTCATCAAAGTAGTCCGATGATACATCGTACCCGTGAGCGATCTTGGTGAGCTCTCCAAAGTCTCCACAGTTCTTGCACAGATCGATAATTCGATCAATGGAATCTGCGCCAAGCTTCCTGATGCGCTCTCTGAAAGTCATGGCTGATTGTTGCAGTCTGGTCTTGTTATTACTCATTCTTGTTACTTCCTTTCTGTGCACTCCATGTGCACTGTTGATGTTATGGTTGCTGCAGGTCAGCAATAATGCTGTTTGCCCGCTCTCGCAGATTGTTCAACTCCTGGTTGAACTCTTCGAGGAACGCTCCCTGATCTGGGACGCCGCCGAAGTCCTCCACGAACTCTTTCCGCGTCACTTCATCCCAGATGTACTCCGGAATCTCCGTTATCGGATGTCCGCTGGCGACTTTGGTAAGGTCCCCGTAGTCTTCACAGTCCTCAAGCCAGGGGCCAGCGTGCTCTGCTCCGAGTTCACGACAGCGTTCCAGGAACTCCTCTCTGGACTGTTCCAGTGCGACCATTCGGTCCGTCATCTTGTCCACCTCCTTCCGTTAAGTTCATGTGCACAACAATTGTATCCATGATTGCGATATGGCTGGTTTCTATAACCACCTCATGTTGAACATAAAGTCCATAACTTCAACCTGATCCGTCGATCTTTCATTGCTATTGGAAACGATCAGTTTCACGGCTTGTTCCTGCGGAATATGCCCTAGCATCGAAGCGATGAACATACCGGCATCGAAAGTGCTCTCTGTCTCAACAGGCACAAGTGGCGACATGGAGATTACTGCATTCAGTTCGTATGATTCCTTGCCGGGATTAGCTTTCTTGATTTTCTTAAGTGCCATCTTAAGAGTTGGTTCCTGGTTGTTCAGATGCTGAAGAAACAGCGACTGCACATGAGAGGCTACTATCTCCCAACTGTTCACGTTTCCACCTGTTGCCTCAGCCAACTCACGTGATCTCATTCTCCACTTGTACAGTAGCTCCGCCGGAAACAGAACCCTGTAAAGAGCATATGCTCTGAGGTCATCAGGATGGGACGAATCCACATGCCACAGTCGTGCAAGCAGCTTCGGTCCATAGAAAGAATCGTCCTTGGAGACGTCGTAGTGACCATCTGTAATCTGAATTGCAATCTCAATAACATTGAACTCCGGTTTCGTTTTATGCTTCATCTGTGCTTCTCCTTTTCTAAGTTTGTGAACTTCTATCACCTCATCACCATTCACCGGGCGGAAAGCCCTGATGCCGATTGACCGCCAACCGCGTGCTGCTGCACTGTATCTCGTCTTTTCCTCCTTTCTTCACAACGATCTTTATCCTCCTCTCCAATCTGGCTGCTATCATCTGTCATGCTGCCAGCAGCCCGGCTGCGTGGCATTCATGCCTGGCTCTCCTGCCCAACTGTTATGCTGTGATGGGTGATGTGAAGTTTTCACAAACTTCAAAGAGACATCAGCCATCCTCGCGCCTGGTACGATGGCCTATCGGATTGGATATCGTTTGCTCTGTTTTATGTATTCTCTATATCAATTAGTACTATATCCTCTTCTACATGCCAGACTGTTCTACTGACTATAGACTGCTGTGCTGCTCTATGATACTGTAATCAGATAGGTTGTCCAAAAACGTTGAGTAACTTTGGGAGTGAGCATGTCCGGTAGGACTCAGAAAGACATACTTGATGCTTTGGTTCGACGGTCCAGAGGAATGCGACTGCAGGCACTTGCTGAGGAACTCAATACTATTGGTGTGAATTTGGACCAACCCATAAGGCGTTTAGAGAAAAAGGGATATGTGGAACGATTCAAAGGAAGATATAAGGGCAGGCAAAGGACGTACGTCAAGATAACCAAAGAGGGTCGAAAACTACTCAGATTCAGCGAAGATGACTCAACGTTTTCAGGGGACCTATCTATATTCTCTTACGGCTATTGTTTACTGTATCCTATAACGGACACAGAACATAATAGTGGACACAAGCCCGTTAGTGGACAGTATCCATATGAACTAGACGGGGGAAGGAGTGTATATGAAGTATCAGGTGTGGATTCTGGAGGTGTTCCGGAGTCCAAGACAGACAGCAATAACACTGCCGGTGGTAATTCTCCCTACCGCGGGGTGATGGTGTACAGAGAAGCCCTGGCCCTGTGGGGCACCCTCAAGTTCCAGAAGGTTACAGTTGGGCACGGGGGGCGACTATGGTGGGATAAAGAGAACAAGACTCATAAGCAACTTCCACCAATCAACAGGAATCGTCCACCTGACGTTGCCCTGAAAGCCTTCGTAGACAAGTTCAGGAGTGATGCCGAGATATTCTTCACCCCTGCAGAAACCTGGGTGGGTAAAGGAAGCGTTATCAACTTCAAACGTTCACGTTGTCTTTGGCTCTCGTTTAATCTGCCAACTACCCCATATGATAAACCCTATTCAGAAAGCAAAAGGTTCGGAATCATCGTTTCGAAGACTCAAGAGCTCATTGACGATGGATTCTATCCATTCGCAGTTATTGAATCAGGCTATGACTTTCAGGTCCTTCTCCTGGTTCAGAACTATCTCACGTACCATGATCGCCTTGGAACAGCGCTCGAAGAGCTTGCTGGCAGGTACGGGGCTGATATGGAATATGCCCAACCCAATGCCCGGCTCAGGCTACCTGGAACCAATATAATCGAGTTCACGGATGACGATAAAGTTCGGGTCAAAGGCAAAGTTCGGCTAATCCATTATGTCCCCAAAGCAAAGGTCAAGATGGCTGATATTGAGGATATATGCGAATACAAGTGGTGTTGGAAGCAAGAAAAGGGAAACCAGGGGTGGGCGTACCATTACAAGAAGCTCAGGATGCCACGACAGTTACAGAGCCATTCGGATTGAGGACAATGTAGACGGGACGTGACAGTGCCCTGAGAATACCCCAGGTCCCGTTCCTTTTCCTGTCAGGTCCACTCAGTATCCCATTGATGTCGTTTTCTACTCCAGATGGGTAATACACCCACCCTGCAGGCTTGAAACGTGCGTCACGCCTGCAGCACGCTATTGGAATCCGAAGGAATACATGCAGCCAACAGGCTGTTACATCTATTCCTACGCCCCTGACGTTCTGGCTGGCCGGAACCAGGGCGATATCTGTGTCATGCGCTCTGGGGCATGCCTCCAGCAGGAGCCGCAACAATCCCATCCTCATCCTCGACCCGTCCATCATTCTGCTGTTCCTGTACCGAAGGCGAAGAATGTTCACGCTTGAATTGTTCGTAAGCATCAAGCGGGATAAGATACTGGCGGCCAGGTTTGAAGTAAGGCAGGCGCCCCTGTCGAATCCAGCGGATAACGGTTTTTTCGGATACCCCAATCGACAGGCTGATCTCCGAAGCGGTTGTGTAATCAATTCTTGGTATGTACTGCATTCCAGCATCACCGTCCATTATGCGTTGTTTTTTGCATTGTAGCACAGTTTAGCTCATCCAAACAGCCTTATCCGATATTGAACCGATTGTTTCCGACCGTTACCGATGGTGTAGCCGTCCGTGCCGCTATGCTGTTAGTAGGACATAGTGGACATAGCTTTGCTTCGAGGGAAGGGGTATTACGCCACCCAGTCCTGGCACAGGAGTTCGGCCTGTTCGAGGACTGTGACGGTGGCTTTTTCCTGTTTGTCCGGCGGGTAGCCGTACTTGCGCAGTATCCGTTTTACGAGCACGCGGAGCTTCGCCCGGACTGCTTCCCGTACAGTCCAGTCGATTGTGACATTCCTCCGGACGGTCTCCACGAGTTCACGCGCTATGGTTTTCAGGGTATCGTCACCCAGGACCTGTACAGCACTGTCGTTCGTTTCCAGGGCGTCGTAGAAAGCAATCTCATCCTCGGAAAGTCCAAGGTTCTCCCCGCGGCGGTCGGCATCCTTCATCTCCTTCGCCAGCTTGATAAGCTCCTCGATGACCTGGGCGGTCTCGATGGCCCGGTTCTGGTAGGCGCGGACGGCTTTCTCCAGCATCTCGGCGAATGACCGGGCCTGCACGAGATTCTTCCGTGATCGGGTCCGAACTTCGTTTTTCAGCAGCTTCTCAAGGAGTTCCACGGCGAGGTTCCGGTGCGGCATGCCGCGTACTTCCGCCAGGAACTCATCCGACAGGATGGATATATCCGGCTTCTTGAGACCAGCAGCGGCGAATATATCCACAACCTCGTCCGACGCCACGGCCTTCGATATGATCTGCCGGATTGCGAACTCCATCTCCTCCGGCGTTTTCTCTCCCGTGCCTGATGACTTCGCCAGCGCCGAACGCACCGCCTGGAAAAACGACACATCGTCCCGGATGTCTTTCGTTTTCTGGTGCGGCACCGCCAGGGCGAACGCCTGTGACAGTTCGGTCACGGCACTCAACAGCCGTTTTTTCCCATCGTCCTGGGCAAGAATGTGCTCCTGGGCCGGCGGCAACAATGCCAGGCGGCCAGCCGGGGTCCCGGATGTCCAGGCCGTCCAGTCGAAGCCGTGGAACATATCCAGGCATACTTCATACCGTTCTATCATGATGGCGACGGCCTCGGCCTGATCGATGGCCGTTTTGCCGGAACCGCCGCTTTCCGTATATGTCGCCAGCGCACGTTTCAGGCTGTCGGCAAGCCCGAGATAATCCACCACGAGTCCGCCCGGTTTGTCCTTGAACACCCGGTTGACCCTGGCGATGGCCTGCATCAACCCGTGTCCGCGCATGGGCTTATCAACGTACATGGTGTGCAGGCATGGGGCGTCGAATCCCGTCAGCCACATATCCCTGACCAGCACGATTTTCAACGGGTCCTTCGGGTTCTTGAATCGCTCGGCCAGCTTTTCCCGCCTCGCCTTGTTCCGGATATGCTGCTGCCATACCACCGGGTCGGACGCTGAGCCGGTCATCACGATCTTGATCTGGCCGCCCATGTCGTCCTCGTCATGCCACTCCGGGTGGATGGCAATAATCTCGTTGTACAAGTCCACGCAGATGCGGCGGCTCATGCAAACAACCATGGCTTTGCCGTCCAGGGCCTCAAGGCGCCCCTCATAATGTTCCACGAGGTCACCGGCAATCAGCTTCACCCGTTTCTCCGCTCCGACGATGGCCTCCAGCGCGGCCCACTTGGTTTTCAGCTTCTCTTTGCGCTCGATCTCCTCGCCCTCGGTGGCCTCCTCGAACTCCTCGTCCAGCAGCGTCTTCTCTGCCTCGTCCAGTTCAAGACGGGCCAGCCTGCTTTCGTAGTAGATCGGCACTGTCGCGCCATCTTCCACAGCCCTCTGTATGTCGTATATGCTGATGTCGTCGCCGAACACGGCGCGGGTATTCTTGTCCTTCAGTTCAATCGGTGTGCCTGTGAAGCCGATGAAAGAAGCGTTCGGCAGCGCGTCGCGCATGTGCCGGGCGAATCCGTCGATGAAGTCGTACTGGCTCCTGTGGGCCTCGTCGGCGATAACAACGATATTCCTGCGGTCGGAAAGTTCCGGGTACTGGTCGCCTTTCTCGCCGGGCATGAACTTCTGGATGGTCGTGAACACCACGCCGCCCGATGCCACTGCCAGCTTTTTCCGCAGGTCATCGCGGTCCGCTGCCTGCACCGGCTTCTGCCTCAGCAGGTCGCTGCATCGCGAGAATGTGCCGAACAACTGGTCGTCCAGGTCATTCCGGTCGGTTAATACAACAACGGTCGGATTTTCCATTGCCGGGTGCTGAATGATCCTGCCGGTGTAAAACGCCATTGTCAGGCTTTTCCCGGAGCCCTGGGTGTGCCACACCACGCCACACCGCCTGTCGCCCTCCGGGCTGGCCGCCTTCACCGTCGCATCCACCGCCTCGCGAACCGCGTGGAACTGGTGGTATCCCGCCATCTTCTTTATCAGAGTTCCGCCGCCATCGTCTTCTATCACGATGGAGTAGCGGAGTATATCCAGGAATCTGCGTTTCTCGAATACTCCATGTATCATCACATCAAGCTGGGGCACATGCGCCGGGGCCACATCGTCGCCGTCCACTGTCCGCCACGGCATGAACCACTCCTTGTCGGCTGTCAGCGTTCCGACCCTGGCCTGCAGGCCGTCGGACACCACAAGCGCCTCGTTGTATGTGAACAGTGAAGATATCTGGTGCTTATACGTCTGAAGCTGGTTGAAGGCCGTCCAGATCGTGGCGTTCTCGTCTGCCGGGTTCTTCAGTTCAATCACGGCCAGGGGCAGCCCGTTCACGAATACCGCCACATCCGGCCTGCGCGTTATCTGGCCTTCGAGTACCGTAAACTGGTTGACCGCAAGCCAGTCATTGTTCTCCGGATTATCGAAGTCCACAATCCGCACCTGCTCCCCCGTGATACGTCCATCATCCTTCCGGTACTCAACCGTCACGCCATCCACAAGCATGCGATGGGATGTCCTGTTGTTTACTGTGAGAGACGGAGTTTCCGGAATCGTGATCTTCCTGACGGCTTCATCTATCGCGTCCACCGGGACATCCGGATTCAGCCGCGCCAGCGCATCCCTCAACCGGGTGCGCAGCACAACATCCGTGAACTCGGAACGCTCCGCATCTGGCTTCTCCGGCTCGATGTCAGGACCATGTAAAACCTGGTATCCAAGTTCTTCGAACCAAGAGAGGGTTGCTTTTTCTATTGTTGACTCGTTCAAACTCACGGATTACGTTCCTCGTTCATTCTTTCAAGGGTTTTCTCGACAAGTATCTCTGCGCCTGCAATCATCTGTGCTTCCTGCTTATTCTTCAGCAGCTTGTGAACCCAGTCAAAGATCACTGGTGTATTACGACGATAATCATAAAGCATTGCTTGCAGGTGAGAGGAGCGGTTTTCTATGCATTCATCGGTATATCTTTTCCCGATAGCGTCTTTAAACAGCGCGTCTACATCACGGAATATGCTTTTAACACTATGTATTGCACTAAGGTTTGATCGGTATTCTTTTATTCCCCATAGAATAACTGGCATCAATGGAGTGAATACAGCTAACACCATGTGTTGCATTCCTTTGTCTTCGTATATTCCTAACAGTAAGATTGTTGCTACAACCGCACCCACCAGCGATCCCACATAATTCGCATATGTTTTTCTGAGTGATGCATCATACCATGCATTGGAACGTTGGCAGATAATCCGTGCTACCCTTATTGGTACTTCACCTGCTTTTTCAGGATACCAATTCCTTAATTCATTAAAGTCTGGATCCTTTTTCTTATACTTATTAGCAGCAGCCGAGATCAATTCAGGCTCGGGGGTTTTGTTAAGCTTAAGTTTTGACCAACTCAATTGAAGTACGTCGCAATCGAATGCCTGTTGTATATCGGCGGCTTTGTTTTTATAACTTCCCATGGCTGTGTCCAGATAGGCTGCATTGAGAATGGAAACTACTATTCCATAAGTCGCACCCCAAACACTAAGCTCCGGTTTGAAAGCGACAGCAATAGCAATACCGATGGTCACAGGGACGGTAATAATAATCTGAATAGCCTTCACAACCTTAGCTATTGAATACAGCTGTTTTTGTGCAGCCAATCTCTCAAGTTGTCTTGGTTCGTTTTGCATTTTGGGTATTGTATTCAATAGTTCGCTCATGTGTTTATCACCCGTATGCCGGAAAGTAATCTCCGAATATGGTGCGCCACTTCTCAAACGCTCTTCTTGTGTTTCCAGAAGCATCTAAAGATTCGGCTTCTCTCGCTTGCAGCGTTGCTCTTTCAAGTCGATTGCATATCTCCAGTAGCTTTTCGTCTGTATCTATATAACCCCCGATATTATTGTTATATCCTGCTGGATCAGGAATGGGATATTGAACAGCCATTCTCGCTTTGTCAAACACGTACCTGACACCGGATGGGAAGTCGCTAATAGTTATACCATCAAGTATGTTGAGAATAAGTGCCTCAAGGTGGAAAGACTGAAGCAGTGCGCTGTGTTTTTTATTCCAGCGCTTTAACATCTTTATTAGAGGTATTAGGTTGCCATTATGCTTTTTGTTTTCAGCAGCCCATATTATCACATGCTGTTTAGGATCAGTCGGTATCCAGGTATTACGAACTGAATCAGGAATCAGATATCCTCCTCCAGTCCTGTAGAATCCTGGCACCACGTCAACATCGAAGTCAGTGAATGATATTGTTACTGCCTGTCCGTTTCTGCTTATCCTGGGTGTAGTGGGGTATGTTTTCTTCAACTCTCGTTTTACTTTATCAAGTAATGCTGCAGGCCCGGCAAGGTTATGGTAATAGCTTACATCCAGCACGATGAAGATATCTATGTCCGCTTCTTTCAATGGCGCAATCATTGTGCTGCGCATGTATGAGCCTGTTAAGAAAGAATCGACGACATCCATATGTGCCGCAACCGCGTCTCTCACGTTTGTCTGGCGCGTTGAAACAGTTGCACTTTGCAGACCGGTTATCTCCAGATTGCTTCTAAGTCCAGCAAAACCCTGCGTGGATGTAGTTGCCATTATATTCCCCCTTACAATATTCTGACTTCGAGGCATTCATTATTCTGTCTTAGCGTTGATCCCAGTAACAAGTTTCTCCATGGAATCAAAGTGTCTTTCGTCTTCGCTCTTCATCAAGTCCAGCATGTCCTTTAGAATTGCTGGAGTTTCGCTCAATATAGATGGATCGTGCTCATGTTCACCGACCACACTGCTGTGTGAATGCGTGTGCAGGAATCTTAATATTCGTGTTTTCTTTGTTGTATCATATTCAACCTGTTGCATTATCTTCCAGAGTTGCCCCGCCAGGTTCGGATACCGGAACGCAAGGAATGTTTCAAGCAATCTCCTTGCAACGTTGGGCATCATATAGTACGGATCAAGTGAACGATCTTCTGTACTGTTGGCTGTTTCATGAACACGCTTAAACAGGTAGTGGTATTCGGACTTGTATTGTCTCAGTAGGGGATCGAGAGCGCGGATGTGTGAACACCGTTCACCATCTTTTGTCTCACAATCTATCATATAGAATTGTTTGTTCTTCTTGTCTTCTCCCCGCAGATTATGTAACCAGTTGCGAACCTGATCGAATAGAGAGAAGTTATGAGTAAGTATTAACAGTTGTCCGGCGTCTTCGGTTCTGTCTTTGATGAAGCCGAATGCGCAGAACAAACAGTTTGAATCGAGGCTTGATACAGGATCATCGAGAACGACAATTCCGTTGCTCAATGTAAAGTCCCTGTCTTTCAATGACTTTAGAAAGTACAATAGGGCAATAGCGGTTTTTTCTCCCTCGCTAAGTCCCTTTGCAATATCACCTTTTCTCATTATCTGGTAGCCGGTGGCTTTTGTTTCCAGTGTAATCTCACCATGTCCCAGATATGAGAGTAAGTCTGAATTAAGTTCTTCTGCGAGTTCACGGTGCTGAACTATGTCCCTTTCCAATTCAGCTATTCTATTCTTTATTCCGGTAATTCTAACCTGCATTCGCTCCAACTTACTGCGAGTGTTTTCCACTGCGTCTTTCTTCTCTTTGTAGGCATCCACACTATCTGCAACAATTGCTTTCTCAAGCAGCTTTCTTGCTTCCTTCACAGTTTCGCTGAATTCTTCGCTGTCAGTGTTATGAGTGCCAATTATATTATTAACCCTTTCAAGGGCATCGGCATTGTATTCTATTGGTGAAAGTTCTATATCCAGTTGCTCGAAGGGGGCAGCCTTCTTTCCGTTAAGTGCCAGTACAAACTGTTCCAGTGCGCTCTTTACTTGTTTTAATTCTTCAAGGAAGTTGTTTAGTTCAGTTTCGTAACTACCCGCAAGGCGATCATATAGCTCTGCTTTATTGGGATGCTTAATTCCATTAATACTTGAGATCAGTACTTGAACTTCACGAATCTTATCATCTGTATCACGTAGTAGATTATCATATTCTTTGCTGAAGTGTGCATTGAGTTTATCAATGCGTTCGTCAGGTAGTTTCTGTTCGCAGAACAGGCATGTGGTTGTGTCTCGGTTATTATGTTTATTAAGTCCTTCCTTTATCCACATTGCCAGGTCAGGATCGTTTCGTAAAGTCTCGATCACTGAAGAGGTGACGACCAGTTTAAGAATTCGCGAGACTTCCTCATTAAGGTTATCCCCATCCGGGAATTCATATACGATCTTAGAGATAGTGGGTTTCTCAGTAGAGGTGTGCTGCTTCCGCAGACTTTCCCTTTCTACTTCGGTAAGTTTAAACTGTTCGATGTCTCCCGTTGCAAGCAATTCCTCTGCGGTCCTCTTATAGTTGCCCTTATTGTAATTCCTGTAATCAGAGTTTACTGCCGTCAGCTGGCTCTTGATTGAAGAAGCCTGTGTTGTGCAGTACTGTTCGAATGCATTCTCATCAGATCGCAATTGAGATGAATACCTGTCGTGTCTGCTTTTTGAATAATCAAGGCAGACTTTGAATTGCTCCACCTGCTTTTGCTTTTCGATGTTTTCCTTTCCAATAATGAAGATCGGCGCAACCTCTCCGTTTATCGTGAATACATTCTCTTCTATGAACTCACGATTGAACACCCGGATAGGAACATCTTCTGATTCAAACTCATCTTCGCGTATTGTTTTCCCTTCAATATCTATGCGTACCTGTGCACTACCAGGCTTGCGTTTAGTCTGCAAGGAACGAAGTAGATTGCTGAGGGTTGTTTTCCCTGTTCCGTTCCAACCATAAAACAGATTGTATCGGGCAAAGTCGGGAAGATCGGATGGCCACTTGAAGTCACGGAATATTCCGAGGTTTTTAATATCCGTGATTCGTGTGATCATAGTCATTGTTTATCTCCAGACACTGTCTCAAGACTATTAACACGAACTTCGCCGGACATCAGTTTCGGCAACAGGGCGTCGCGGATGGCGGCGAGGGTCTGGGATTCGTGAATATTCGATATGATCTTTTCTGTCATTGGGGTTATGAACTTGCTGAAGGCTTCGGCCAATTCTGTCGGTGGTAACACTGTTTCGTAATTCGACATATCCGTCCAGTTAGTACGGGGCATCTTTGTTCCCGTGGACGCCATGTCTGTATATCCAACGAACTCATCGCTGGTGATGATCTCTAATGTATATCCGAACCATTCTGGCTTCTTGGGTACAACTACAAGTATATCTGTCGAGCAAACCCCATCTACTGCAGCAATACCGACTTTATGGAAGTAGGGTCTGAGTTTTCCAAACAACAGGTCGCCCTTATTGAAGGCGTACTTATTGCTTGTAACGCTTTCAGACAAACCCCATTCGGCTAATGATATACATCTGCGTGGCATGTGCTCCAGTCCGATGTAATGGGAATAGTCCTCAAGCTGATGCGGCTTTACGCTAACCTTCTTGTTCTTCGCAATATCGCCGAGACATCCCAGGGTCCAGTCCTTGGGAATCTTGCCGATGGGTGAGTCCTGGAATGAGGCGGGGAAAAGTGCGGCGGTGTCGGCGTCCATGCCGAACGGTTTGCGGCCTTCGGCTTTGGCGCGTACCGGGTCGAAGTCCACGAACCACGACTTGAAGATCGCCCGCGCCATCTCCTCCAGCGTCTCGTTCATCGCACGGTTTAATTCAATCTTGTCGTCGAGCGTGCCGAGGATGTGCGCTATTGATCTTTGTATAGAGACTTCCGGGCAGGGTATCTCGAATGATTCGATCATTCCTTTTGTCAGAGCATTACGTGTCCCACCTGAACCGGCCCAGGATAGCATCAAGTCCTGCATCGGGGCAGAGACTAAAAAGTACCTTAAGTATCTTGGATCGAGTTTGTGGCTATCTGGTCGGATAATTGCGACATGTTGATTCACTCGTGCGGGCAATGTATTGATATTAACCTGGCAACATCTGGCAACGGAATCTCCCGTTATGTTTAGCAGAACATCGTCTTTTTCTACTGCCACATTAGATAACTGTGAAGCGTGCTTTTCTGTGATATACGCCAGCCCCTCATTCTTAAAGCCGTCATTATAAACATTCTGGCTTCTGATAAGTACAATCTCACCATGGTCAAGATACACTTCTTTTCCACCACGGGGTGTTGCCCCGCTACCAATCTTGAGGCATACAGTTCCCAGTTTTATATGCTTAAAGTTACTATTCAATATTCATGTCCACTTTCAAGTTCTTATGTATTGCTTCCTCCAGAGTTGCTGATTCTGCAAACTGTTTGTTTAGTCTTTGTGTCAGCCGCTTCATCTTCTCCTCGAATAGCACACAATCATCTTTCCCGTCACTTCCGGTCTTTCCTGAAACCGATCTTGGGCTGGTCTTTTTCCGGCGGGATCATGAGTTGCCGGATGGCTTCGAACACGGTCTGGAACTGGGAGTCGTACTTCTTCTCAAGATTGTCGAGTTTGCGGGCCAGCGCTTCGTGGGATTCCAGCAGCCTTCTCAACCGGACAAACGCGCGTACTACCTGAATACTGGCGTTTACCGCGATATCGCTGTTCAGAACGCTTGCCAGCATGACCGCGCCGTGCTCGGTGAAGGCGTATGGCGGCGTTCTGCGCTTTGTCAGGTTTGTGGTCGCAATCTGCGACCTCAAACTTTCGAACTCCGCATCGGTGAGTTGAAACATGAAGTCGCCGGGGAACCTGTCGATGTTCCTTTTCACCTGCTCGTTCAGGCGTTTGGTGGTGACGCCGTACAGTTCCGCGAGATCCATATCGAGCATTACCTTCTGACCACGGATTACAAGAATCGAGCGTTCGATGCGCTCGGCGGGGATAAGCTCTTTACTTTTTGCCATAGCCTGTCTCCATGAGGTTCTTTGTTATCGCCTTCTCCAGCTTTCCCGATTCCGCGAACTGTTCATGCAGCTTCCCAGTCAGCCGCTTCATCTTCTCCTCGAATGGTTCATCGTCTCCATTATCAATATCCTCAGCGCCCACATATCGGCCTGGAGTAAGAATGTGGCCGTGTTTACGGATGTCATCCAACGTTGCGCTCATGCAGAAACCGGGAACGTCTTCATACTTTCCGGCTCCATCATCGCCGCGCCATGCGTGATATGTTTTCGCAATCATTGCGGTGTCTTCATCTTTGAATTCCTTGTGGACCCTATCAATCATGCTGCCGAGTTTCCGGGCGTCGATGAACAGAGTTTCGCCGCGCCGGTCTCGGAATCGTCCGTTTTTCTTATCGCGTGCTATAAACCAGAGACAGGCGGGAATGGGAGTGGAATAGAATAATTGGCCGGGCAGCGACACCATGCAGTCCACGAGGTCGGCTTCGATGATGTTTTTCCTGATCTCGCCTTCGCCGGACTGGTTGGATGACATGCTGCCGTTGGCGAGCACGAACCCGGCCAGGCCGTTCGGGGCCAGGTGGTGTATGAAGTGCTGCACCCAGGCGTAGTTGGCGTTTCCTTCCGGGGGGACGCCGTACTTCCAGCGGGCGTCGTTGCGGAGCCTGTCGCCGCCCCAGTCGCTGTCATTGAACGGGGGATTCGCGAGTATGTAGTCGGCCTTCAGGTCTTTGTGCAGGTCGTTGTGGTAGCTGTTGGCGTTTTCCGGGCCGAGATTGTTTTCGATGCCACGGATGGCAAGGTTCATCCGGGCAAGGCGCCACGTTGTGGGATTGGATTCCTGGCCGTACACGCTGATGTCGCCGACGCGCCCGCCGTGGGCTGTGACAAACTTTTCACTTTGCACGAACATACCGCCTGATCCGCAGCAGGGGTCGTAAACGCGGCCCTTGTACGGGGCCAGCATCTCGACCAGTACCTGGACCACGCAGCGGGGCGTGTAGAACTGCCCGCCTTTTTTCCCTTCGGCCCCGGCGAACTGTGACAGGAAGTATTCATACACCCGTCCGAGAATATCTTTGGAGCGGTTTTCCTTGTCGCCCAGGCCGATGGTGCCGATGAGGTCAATGAGTTCTCCGAGCCGCTGCTTGTCGAGGGCGGGCCGGGCGTAATCCTTCGGCAGCACGCCTTTCAGGGTTGGGTTCTCTTTTTCAATGGCCACCATGGCGTCATCTATGAGTTTGCCGATGGTGGATTGTTTTGCGTTGGCCTGAAGGAACGGCCAGCGGGCCTCCTTCGGCACCCAGAATATGTTTTCCGCTGCGTATTCGTCACGGTCTTCAACTACGTGATACCGGGCGGTTTCTTCCTTTACAAACCAGTCGCTGGACGGGTCGGCGGTCCAGAGTTCCAGTTGCTCTTTGCGCTCCTCGAAAGCATCCGATATGTACTTGAGGAATATCAGGCCGAGAACGACATGCTTGTACTCGGCGGCATCCATATTATTGCGCATCTTATCAGCGGCAGCCCACAAGGTCGCCTCGAATCCGAGGTTCGCCCCGGAGCCGCTACCGGAATTCTTCTTCTTACGAGCCATTGGTCAGCCTTTCCGCTCTTGAAACAATTATTCGGCAGTTACAATTACATCACTGTGATATTATGAGAACAGCTATTCTCTACTGCTCAACAATTATATCCGAGCGATTGGAAGTAGAGCAAGGTTCGACGGTTAGAAACCGGGTGTTCTCACATCAGCAACGGAGATATAGGTGTCGTTGCGCCTGCGCACCCCACACAAAAACCGGCCGGGGTTTTCGGCCCCGACCGGCTTGTATTCTGCGTATTGGTGAGGGCGGGAATCACCCACTTTTCGCTATATTAATACTACGTCGTACCGGCGTCCTCATCCTGACCGGTACAAAGCTCAGTAACAGCTTGGGCAGTTTCCGTCAGGATCGGTTTTCACTACCCAGAAGTCGGTAAGGCCTGCACCGAAAGAGTCTGTATGTCCTGTCGTGATATATCCGCTGTCCATTGCCTGCTGGATAGAAAACGCATAGTCATTACCGGTTCCACCTAATGTATTGGCCCATACCTGGTTTCCATCTGAGTCTATCTTGAGTATCCAGACGTCCAGTGCACCAGCACCGTACGAAGATGTGTATCCTGCTAAGATATAACCGCCATCTGATGTCTGCTGGACGGAGCTTTCATAATCATCATTGCTCCCTCCAAACGTATTAGCCCATACCTGATTACCGCCGGAATCAAGTTTCAGCACCCAAAAGTCAGTTGCACCGGCACCATAGGAGAGTGTTCGTCCCGCAACGATATAGCCACCTTCTGCTGTTTGTTGAACAGAATATGCCGTATCAGCATTGGTCCCTCCAAACGTATTAGCCCATACCTGATTACCGCCGGAATCAAGTTTCAGTACCCAGAAGTCGCTGCTGCCTGCGCCATAAGAACCTGTGCTCCCTACAACAATATATCCAGAGTCTGTTGTCTGTTGGACAGAATCTGCCCTCTCAGAACTGGCTCCTCCGAACGTATTAGCCCATACCTGATTACCGCCGGAATCAAGTTTCAGCACCCAAAAGTCAGTTGCACCGGCACCATAAGAGTTTGTTTGTCCGACCACAATGTAGCCGCCATCTGCGGTTTGCTGGATGGACTGCGCACTATCAAAACCAGTCCCTCCAAAAGTGTTTGCCCAGGTTTGATTGCCTGCGGAGTCAAGTTTCAGCACCCAGAAGTCACCTCCGCCAGCGCCAAAAGAATATGTATCTCCTGCCACGACATAGCCACCATCTGTTGTCTGTTGGGCGGAGCGGGCATAATCGTTATCGGCTCCTCCAAACGTATTAGCCCATACCTGGTTTCCATCGGAGTCGAGTTTCAGCACCCAGAAGTCGTTGCTACCTGCGCCATAAGAACCTGTGCTCCCTACAACAATATATCCAGAGTCTGTTGTCTGTTGGACAGAATATGATAGGTCGTTGCCGGTCCCTCCGAACGTCTTTGCCCATGCGATCTCACAGCTTGATGTGCAGCCATCGCCATCCGTGGTATTACCATCATCACAATACTCGCCATCACCTGAATCAAGTATCCCGTCACCACAATATGAGCCTTGTGCAGTTGCTGTCTGGCAGGTTGCATCGCAGTAGTCGCAGCTTGATCCGTAGGCTGGTAAACATGAGGTGCCGTTGGCCGCGCCGTCGTCACAGGTCTCGCCGTTGCCGGTGTCAGTGGTGGAGTCGCCACAGTAGGATGTCGCCCCCGCCACTGACAGACAGGATGAGCCGCATACTGTACATGAGGTCTGTCCGTAAGTGCAGGATTCCGTCACGGTATTACCGTCGTCGCAGTCCTCGCCGGATTCGACCACAGAGTTGCCGCATGTGGCCGGGACGGTTCCGTCACACGTGTCATTGCAATAATTCGGCTGTCCATTGTTTGCGCCATCGTCGCATGTCTCACCATTCCCGCCATCGGTGGTGCTGTCGCCACAGTAGCTGGTAGCACCAGCCACAGACTGGCATGTTGCGTCGCATACGGTGCAGGATGTCTCCCCATACGTGCATGTCTCTGTTGTCGTGTTACCGTCGTCGCATGTCTCGCCGGTTTCGACCGTGCTGTTGCCGCACACGGAAGCCGTTGTCCCATCGCAGGTTGCGTTGCAGTAGGTGGGCTGCCCGTTGTTCGCGCCGTCGTCACAGGTCTCGCCGTTGCCGGTGTCAGTGGTGGAGTCGCCACAG
>DAOSXA010000006.1:21123-29350 GCA_035380245.1 Candidatus Zixiibacteriota bacterium
TAGGAAGTTGCTCCGGCGACGCTTTGGCAAGTCGCGTTGCATACGATGCACGACGTTTGCCCGTAAGTACAGCTTTCAGTAACCGCGTTTCCATCATCACACGCTTCACCGTTTCCGGAGTCTGTTGTACTATCACCACAATATGACGTGGCTCCCGCGACATTCTGACAAGTCGCGTCGCATACGGTACAGCTTGTTTGCCCGTAGGCGCAGCTTTCGGTGGTGGTGTTCCCGTCGTCGCAAGCCTCGCCCGTCTCGACTACCGAGTTTCCACATACGGCGCTCTCGGTAACTGTCACCGGTGAGTCCATGTCATCCATGACAGAACCATCCACACGGCACCCGGGAGAATAATCACCCGCAGCTGTGTATGTACATTCCATAGTATTGCCTGAAGCTATCGTGCTCCATGAGTGCGTGGTATCGCACCGGCCTTCGAGGCTTGATGCAGTACCGCCGCTCACCGTGCAGGTCAATGTGAATGTTACCTCAGTGGAACCCGAGGTGGGAGATAAGGCCGCTGTGACAGACAGCGTTTCTGTCTGACAAGTCGAGGAACAGCCATCGTCCGATGTGGAGTTACCATCATCGCACTGTTCGTCGTTTGCCGTATCTGTTATGCCATCGCCGCAGTAACTTGTCGCGCCGGATACGGACTGGCAGGTGGCGTCACATACTGTGCACGAGGTCTCCCCGTATGAACACGCCTCGGTTGTGGTGTTGCCGTCGTCGCACTGCTCGCCCCCGCCTTCATCCACCGCGCCGTCGCCGCAGTAGCCTCCCTGGACGATAACCGTCTCGCATGTTTCATCACAGTAATTGCAACTCGAACCATATGCGGGTGTGCAGACAGTTCCGTTGTCTTGGCCGTCGTCACAGTCTTCGCCGGTTTCGACGGTACTGTTGCCGCAGACGGCGGAAACGGCTGGCACGTTAATAGACACAGTGTCCTGTTTTAGTATCCGGGAACCGTCGTACAGGGACACCGTGATTGAGCCGTTGCCGGCCGATGCCGCGCTGGTGGCGTGGAAAACCGCCGACGCGCCAGTAGCCGCCAGGGAACCGATGTTTTCAGGGGACATCGACCAGGAAACAGAGCCCTTGAATGAATCGGTCAGGTCGGTGCACTTGTAGTCGTAGACGACGGCTTGGAAAGTCGAAGTCGCACCGGCCGCCACCGAAACAACAGTGTCCTTCAGGACGGGGACCTGTTCGCCCTCCTCATGTATCTGGACGCACAACACCGAATCGTAAGAGACCCGGTCGCCGACGTCCGCCGTCCGTTCGGCCACGGGGCCGTTCGAGCACTCGCGCGAAAGTTCGGCGGGGACATACGGAAGCGGATTGCCGCCACCCCCTCCGCAATTCGATATCAACAATGGTATCAGCAGCAGCAACGGGGCCGCAGCCATGGCTGCTTTCACTATGGTCTTTTTCTTCCTGTCCATGATAAGCACCTCGTATATGTTTCTGTAGTCATACCGTCAGTAATTACAGCAGTCGCCGGACGGAGCAGTGATGTGCTCCATTATCAGGTTGTCCAGGTTCTGCCGAATTATGTCATCGGCCACGAAGTCCGCCATCTCCTCCGCGTTTTCGCCGCCGAGCGAAGAGCTTTCCTCGCCGCCTGCTTCGCTGGATTCTTCGACAAGCTTGTCGATGTCCTTCCCTTCCCGCCTGAGCCGGTTCATCTCCTGCTCGCGGACGCGTGACGGGCCGGTCGGCGGCTTGTTGATCTCGACGCTGACTCTGTGCCCGGGTTCCACCATCTGGTCGACGTCCTGGGCCGTGACGACAACGCGGCCTTCCACCACGACGAAAGCGCTCTTGCGGTTCGTCGCATCATGGTCGACAGTGAAAGCGGTACCGCGCACGCCCGCGATGGCCGTCGGGGTTCGAACCTCGAAAAGGGAGTCATCGTTCGCAAGCTTCGCGGCTTTGGCGTAGATGCGCCCTTCTGCAATGTCTATGCCGCTTTTGTTGCTTCCCGCTTCGTCTTTCTTGAGAGTGTCCACCTTCATCATCGTCAACGGAGAGAGCTTGATTACGTTTCCCGCGAACCACGTGAGGACTGCCTCACCGTCCGGTCCAGTGCGCACCGAATGTCCCTCGCCCAGCTTTGTGTCCGTCGAGAGCGGACTCCAGTCTCCGTCGCTAATCCGGTACTGCACCGGGCCTGTTATCTTCAGAACACTGACTTCCCCGGATGCCATAACGACTTGGGAGAGTATGGCGGTAATGATGACAGCCGCCGTTATTATTCCTGCCGCGTGTTTTCTCATGATCTTCCTCCTGGTCACTTGAACCTGTATCTAAGGGCGGCGCGGAAAACGCGGTCGTCTTCCGGCTCGAGCCCCGGCGCCGGGCCGGTGAACAGCTTGTCCACAAGCAGATACCCGGCATTCAAGTCGGTGGTATCGTTCATCCTGTAAGTGATGTCCGCGCTCCACTGGTCGAACACGTGCATGTCGAGATCGCCCACGGCGCGCGTGTACTTGTATCCGATGACCGCTGCCCATCGGGAGGCTACCCCGTGCCGGTATGCTATCCCGAAGTCGACGGTCCGGCTTTCCGACCAGTCGGTCTGCGTGTTGTATACGGCGCTGAGAAGAAGGTGGCTCCGCTCCGCGCGCTCGTAAACCTTGTGGTAGTAGCCGATGCGGACGCGGTCATTGTCCGTTCTTGTTGCCAGGGTACTGTCTACTTCGTTAATCGCGTACGTGAAGCCGACAAGGGCGTAGGAGCTGCTGGAGAACATCTTTATGACATTCGCGCCGGCAGCCTGGCCGCCTTCGTCATTGGTTTCGAGATTCTGCTTGTGCATGTAGAAGACGCTTCCGAGGACGCCGCCTTCCAGATGGCGTGTAATTGACACGACGTTGTATACGTAGTTATCGGGATTGTTCTCATCCGAATGGGACTCGTACATCGAGGTCAGAGTTATTATGGGGCGCGCCGCAGGCGGCGGCTCGGCCTGTACGATCGTTGTTGTCATAAGGATGACAGCCAGCAGTATAAGCGGGCTCATGAGGCAGTGTTTCATCACGACACCTCCTTGAGTTGAGAGATATTGTCTCTAATGTGGGGTGGTCCAAACCAAAAGGACAGCCCCGCTTGTCCAACTACCTGTCCGCGCCACGCACGGAGTCCGTAGTAACGAGGCTGCCCCAAAAAAGCAGCTGGACGGACTCCATGCGTTTTCTGCGCAGACTTTCGCGCTCAGGTAGTTGGACAAGACCATCATAGCACAACCTGCTATTGCAAACAATTGAGCCGGGGTATAAAACACATTGGATAAGTTGCCAAACATAAAAGGACGACCCCGGCTGGACCTTCAGTTGATCGTCATACGACGAACCCCCGAACACCGAGGCCGCCCCAATAAGCAGCCTAACGGGGGCTCGTACGTATAACGTGCGCCGAAGCGCGTACTGAAGGTCCACGTGCATTATAGCACAACCCCGGTGTTCGGGGGAACATCGGCAACAAAACAGGCGGGGCCGCCTGTTCACAGGACAATAAAGCGCCCCGCCTGGTTTCTGATTACCATCTGTAGCACTCTGCGGAAAAGTCGCACGATGGGCACAGGAAGCCCTTCGCTGGAAAGAACAAACCTGCGTCCACGGCCTCCAGTACCCGCTCCACCGTCCGGTACATCTGATCGAAGTCCCTGACGTTGCGCACAGTCTCCAGCCGCTGGAACTTCGGCGTCTTGTTTTTGACGATGACCTCAAACTGGCCGGTCACTTCCTCCCGCTCATGCTGTAGGGCGAGCGCGTAAGCGTAAAGCGTCATCTGCAAGCTCTGATCGGCCATCATCGTGCTCCAGCTTCTGCCGCTGGTTTTCAGTTCCACCGGCTCGTGGTCGCGGGTGATGCGGTCGATGTAGCCGAAAAGCTCCACGTCCGGCATCTTCTCTCCCGTTGCCAGGTTCACGAACGGAACCTTGATTTCTGCTTCCACCGCCAGCGGGGCGCCCACGTCTTCCATCGCATCAAGATATGTACGCAGCATGGCGAGTCCCTGCTCCTCCAGACTTTCGGGCGATGAGCCATTCCACTTGATAGGCACGGTCTGCGCCGCCGTCCAGTCCAGCCGGAACGCTGTTTCCATCTGTTCACGTGTCAGTTGAACACCGTCCATCCTTTTGCGGTGGATGAACTTGGCGGAACGATGGAACACGGAACCGAATGCCATGTTGGGCGACATCTGGTCAGGTTCGATCTGGTCCACATACCGGAAGCGATACCGGAGCGGACAATCGAGGTATGTCGTGATCTTCGTTGCTGATATTTGCATGGTGTACATCTCCCTTCATAAAATTGGGAGAGGGCCGCAGCCCCCTCCCGTTGATTTCTTCATGCCGCCAGCAGCGTCGAAGCGTACCGCTCCATGTCAGATTCTTTCTGGGGCGGAAACGACTGCGCTGCGCGGGTTATTGCGTTCACTGCGTCGAACAGTGTGCGGCCTCCGTGATACTCGCGGTTCGCGGCCAACACAACCCGGTCTGCCGCCGTGTGTCCCAGGGCGCTCGCGACATCGGTGATGATCCTGGACTTGTCCCGCGCCGTCAGGTACCTGCTTCTTGCCCGGTCCATCCGTTCCAGAAACTCGTGGGAACGGTTCAGCACTATACCGATATCGGGCAGCCTGATGTCGTTGTTGCCCAGGTGCATCCAGCGGGACTTGATCGTGTCGCCGACCGGCACCATCATTCCATTGCTGCACACCCAGCGGAACACCCCGGCCCACAACTGCATCGAGCCGTTGCCGTTCTCGCTGTTGGTGAATTCGATCATCGGGGCCAGTTCGCCCACGCGGGCGGTGGTGGGCACCAGCTTCACCTTCGTGTGGTCGAAGCTGAGTGTGTGCTTCACGGGCTTCAAGCCGACGCCGCTGTCCTGGGCCGATTGAAGAATGTCGAGCAGCAGGATGTTATCCAGCTTTTTGTAGCGCGGGCTGACCACGCCATACAGCACGTCCCGGCTGAAACGGAACATGCGCTCGGTGTCTCCCTGCAGCCGGTTAAGCCTGTTGAAGGTGATCGCTCGTTCGACAGGTGTCAACCTTTCCAGCCAAAAGTCGGCTGGTATCCCGCACTGCGCACAAAGCTGTTTTGCGGCTGTGCCGGTCACCCGGATCGGTTTGTTGTCGAAGTAGAATGTTCCGTTCCCGTAAACGACCGCCGTAGCCTGCGCGACCTCGTCATGCTTCGCGGCGTCGTTGCTTTTCAGTTGCTCAATGAGCCTTCCCATCGTGTGGTTCATGTGTATCCTCCTCATAAAAGATTCAGGGCCGGAGCATCACTGCCCCGACCCTGTTGTTACTCGTGTTTACTGAGTGTGGGTTACTCAGTCGCGGTTTCCGCAACGGTTTCCGCCACTGCTTCCGTGCGTGGCTCCTGGACCTTCTTCCCGAAGCGCGGTCTGCGTGACCACATGCTGCCTCCGAGTTTCACTCCGATGAACGCCGCACACGCGCCCGTCAGAAGCAGGAATACCCATCCAAGGAATGCAATGATTGCCTTTGCTGCTGTGTTCATGTCCTACACCTCCAGTGATTTTGTGTGGGCCTACGCCACGCCGCGTGCTTTGTCGAGCAGGGCTTCGATGGCCCGGCTGGCTGTCTTGCGGGAAAGTTCTTCCACCTTGTCCGTGTTGAACTTGTCGCGGAGCCAGAACCGGCCTTCTGACTTGTCTTCGAACTGTTCCTTGAGCAGCTTGTGCAACATACCCTGTTGCTTCTGCGTCGCGGGCAACCGCTCCCTGCCATTGCTGGAACCGTTACCCTGGTGGCTGTCGCCGCCGCTTTCGTTGTTGCCGGGGATCGAGGTTTCCGGTGTGCTGCCGGATGCTGTTCCGTCGATCTGGCGCTTCACTGCCGACCGTGCCTGATTGAACAGGTAGTCGCTGACCTCGGCGATGTTGTTAAACTCGCTCTCGGCCTCCACGGTGACAGTGAATGTTTCATTCTCGAACTGTCCCGTGCTCACTTTCTTGCTGAAGACTGCGTTGATACGCATACTGCACCTCCCAATTGTTTTTGAGCCCGCCGCTTGGCGATTCGCCAAGCAATAAAGGCGGCGGGCTCTTGCCGTCAGGAGACATGTACCGGGATGCCACGCTCCCGCAGCCATTGAGCCAATATGGAACGGTGGCAATGCGCCGGGTCACGCTCCCAGCAGCACAAGCTCAGGTGCCGGTCGTCGCTCCTCGCCCAGGCTCGTGCAAGGTCGAGGTGCCGATGCGTGACTCGCTCATCAAGGAGGGCCAGGTACCGCTCGGTGTACTGCGGCCACGTGATGCAGTGGTCCTTCCAGTCCCACACCAGCCGCCTGTCAGGTACAAAGATGTCTGCCCGCCGAACGGACTGGAATGCTGCGGGAGCGCTATTTGCAATGCTGATGATGGTGCCTCGGTGGGCACGAGGGCTGAAGAATGAAGCTGTGTACAACACGGGAATCACTCCTTTCTGTGGACACGCAAAAGCCCGCCGCCCCTGAGCCGATGAACTGGCCGGGACGACGGGCTGGTGTCGGTGGGGATTGTCACAGCGCCATCGCGGGCACTGCGCGGGTGGTGGGGTGGATATGGCCGTGCCAGTGGCCGCTTGCCATCCACTCCGTGATCTCGGCCTCCTGGATGATGCGCCACTGCGCGTCGTAGTGGGCGTCCAGTTCGGCGTCGTGCGGGTCGGGCTGGTGGGCCGGGGCGGGTTCCTCCGCTTCTACAGCGATGGGTTCACACCTGTGGTGGGTCTGGAGCACGACGTCGTCCTCATCCGGCCTGCGGATGTACTCGTGGCAGCGGCCTTTATGGGCTCGCCACAGCACGTCCTCGGCTATCTGGCTTTCGCGCCGCAGCATCCACTCGTTGGGCATGGGCAGCCGGATGTAGCCGGTCACCCTCTGCCGGGTTCTCCGGTCCCTGAGGCGGGATATCCGCATTCTGGGCAGGGTGGCAAGGTAGGCGTCGATGGCAATCCAGGCCGGGTCGCGGAACTCGGCCACTTCCTCCCCTGCGTCGTCCACATACACGCGGACCGGATCGTCATCTGCCGGGACATCGCCGGAGATACTGTTCTCGTCGATCCCGGTCTGGCCGCACAGCCAAGTGCTGAACGGTGAGGCATTGTTGCCGTAATACTTCAGTTCGGAGCGCACCGCCTCCTCGACAACGGGGCGGGCGGCGCAGCGGGCGGGGAGATTGTCGGTTCCTCCGCCTATCGTTCCCTCATCCTGGGAACCGCGGACGAGGTTTGCACAGTCATAACACTTGAGTCTGAACATGGTGAAACACTCCTTTCGTGCTCACCCCACCGGCTGGGGCGGGGTGGCGGGAATATGTCCGGCACGGGTCAGGTGCCGGGGATGTGGGCGGGTAAAGCTGTTGGGGTAAAAAGCAGTTCGGCGCGGAACCGGGTCCCCTTGCGGGTGCCGGTCCGTGTCCGATCTGCGCGGGCTGGCAGCGGCGGCGATGGAACATGGCCGTCGCGTAGCGGGCACGTGGGCAGGCGGGTGTACCGCGTGGCGTTGCTCCGACCTTGCGGGGGACGCCCGGTCATCGCAGCACGGGTCTGAGGGGTGGCGGGGTCACCCACACCTTACGCGGCGGGGAGCACCACCTGCCTGGTACAGGTTGGTCGGATAAGAGCCGCCCGGTAACCAGTGCGGCGTCACCTGCACATACTGCCGGGATGAACTTGTCAATGGTAGTTGATGAAGTCGGCGCCTCGGTCAATGGCGCTCAGTGGATAGGAACCCGCACAGAAACGACCCGGTGGGCACCGAACGGAAAGTCGCAATTTCCACATGGGG
The DNA here is from genome assembly GCA_035380245.1 of Candidatus Zixiibacteriota bacterium. NCBI lineage: Bacteria > Pseudomonadati > Candidatus Zixiibacteriota > Candidatus Zixiibacteriota bacterium. The sequence goes on from DAOSXA010000006.1 coordinate 28,940, forward strand.
ATAAGGGGGGTACCTTCCCTCAGCCTCGGAAACGCCTTAAGGCCGGGTTAGTCTGATATAATATATAAGTGGTTTTTTCCCTATTAGGGCCGCCTCATTACCATCCCCGTTGCGGGTATTGCTGTATGTACATGCTGTGCTTGTAATGTGACCTTCGGGTCTGTGGAACTATGGTCGATAATGGCCGTAGATCGGTAGACTTTGGTAGACCCAACTAAGGGTATTATAGGGTGTTTTTGGGCATGCAGGCGATTTGGCGGTGTTTGCGGTATATCAAAAAGCCCTTTGTTAAAGGCTCTTTTTGCCATCATAAAAAAGGCGGGGCTGTCAGGCCCCGCTCTCATAACCCGAAGGTCGCTGGTTCGAATCCGGCCCTCGCAATGCCCAAATAGGACACGGTGTCGTTACCGG
>DAOSXA010000007.1 GCA_035380245.1 Candidatus Zixiibacteriota bacterium
GGGACTGTATACCCCCGTAACGTCATGGAAAGAACAACGGAAATTTCTGCCTTGGGAAGTAAGAAATGAAAACACGGGAAAACGAAAGAGAACGAATAAGAAGATAACCACTTGTATATCAATACAATATAGGCTATTCGGCGAGAGGGTCAAAACTCATCATTTTTCTTTAGTGCTCAATTATGGGGACAAAAATTCTTGATTTTGTCCCCCGTATTTTGTAACTTTGAGGTGTTAACAAAATATGGAATTATGGCATCTATAACACTCACCCTCTCCACCATCAAGAACAAGGACACCGGCAAATGCGAGATCCTTCTCCGGTACCGAAACACCAGGAAGGTTGCCCAGCGCGCGCATACGCACACGTACATTCTTCCAAAGTACTTTGCCGATGGTAAGATCGTCATCAACGTCCGTAAGGAAACGGATGAAGTCATTGAAGCCCGCGCTGCAAAGACTCAAATTGACCGCATCATTGCACGAATCGGCGAGAAGGCCGCCAAGACTGACATTGACGACTTCGGCCCTACCTGGGCGCAAGACGTCATCGACAGGCTCCTCTTCCCCGAGAACTACAAGAAGTCAGACGGCGAACACGTCTGCTTCAACGACAAGACTGCGGACTTCCTCAAGTACAAGAAACTCTCCGCCGAGCGCGTACACACTTACCAGGCGATATTCCGCATCATAGAAAGGTACCAGCTCTACACCGGGAAAGTCATCGTCTTTGACAAGGCTAATTCCGACACCCTTGTAAGTATAGACAACTTCTTTCGCACTGAGCATACGCTATTTGAGCCCGTTAAAATGAAGTATCGCATGGGGCTGAAACCGGTGAAGAAATACAAATACGCCTGGGAGCATACCAAGCACGAACGCGCTCCCCGCGAACGCAGCGACAACGCCATTGTCAGCTATATGAGCGCGGTCCGCGCTTACTGGCGCTGGTGCATCGATATGGGCTACACCAAGAATGACCCCTTCCGCAAATACTCCGTCGGCTCCCAGAAGTATGGTACCCCCTACTACCTCACTACCGAGGAACGCGACCTCCTGTACAAGACGGATATGGGCGAGGACAAAGACCTCCGTGCCGCCCGCGACATCTTCGTCTTCCAGTGCTACATCGGCTGCCGTATCAGCGACCTTCTCTCCTTCACCGAGAACAACATCGTCACCTCCGACAACGGCATCTCCGTTCAGTACGTGCCCTCCAAGACCAAAGAGGAGCGCCCGCGTGTAGTCAAGGTCTACCTGGCTCCCACTGCCATCGAGATTCTGGAACGCTACAAAGGCAAGAAGAGCGGCCCCATTTTCCCCTTCTACGCCACCGGCAAGCTCAACAGCCTCATCCGGGAGTCCCTGAAGAAAGCCGGCATCACCCGGGTCGTGACCATCGTCAACCCCAGGACCAAGCAGTCTGAGCAGCACCCCATCTGCGACATCGCCAGCTCCCACATGGCCCGCCGTACATTCATCGGCAACCTCTATAAGAAGGTGAAAGACCCGAACCTCGTCGGCAAGCTCTCCGGCCACTGCGAAGGCTCCAAGGCATTCGCCCGCTACCGCGACATAGACGATGACATGATCCGCGAGATGACCAACCTGCTGGATTAAATGTGTATCTTTGCATAGTCATGACGAAAACCGAAGCAGAACACATAGTTGACGCCATCAACCAGCTCTCGTCCACCGCAGAAAGGATTCTCGACGCTGATGACATTCAGCCCGAGAAGGCCTTCTCCGGCGTCAGGCACTATCTGGGAAACTACTACGGTGCCCCGGAGACCAGTCCCGTCGTCCTCGACCGCAAGACAGTAGAATACTGCAGGAAGCACATCAAGACTGCCCGGGACGGATACTACACTGCCACGGAATTCTTCGACATAGATCTTGACCCCATTTAGGAACTTGCAGAATACCTCGACGCCCAGGGCCACGATGACGAGGCTGAACTCGTTTGGACCGTCGTAGACTTCGTGAACGAAATAAGGCAGTGGACAGACCGCCAGTCCGATCCCGTTCAGGAGCAGCCATACACCCGTCACCAGCGCCAGCAGCAAAATGGTACTGATTCTATGTCGGAAGAAGCATTCCTGGCACTGTTCGCCACGGCCACCAAACCCCACAAGGCCCGTCTCCTCCTGGACCATATACTGGAGGTGTCCGGCGAGAAGAATGTCCATACCTACTACGGCGCCCTCGCCTCCAAGAGCAAGCTCTGGTTCAAGGTCAAAGAGCGGGATTTCGCCAGCCTCCTCCGCAACTTTCTCTCCGTAGCAGGCCTCGAACCGGCCCTTGCCGCCAATGTCAGGGAGACAAAGCTCAGTGCAAAAGCCCTCAAACGTGCTCAAGACAAACTCGATGAAATAGGCCGTACCAGGGCACGCAAATAGAATTACACATCATTACACATTCCTCTTTGTAACCGTCTGAAAACCAGGCGGTTTTATTTGTGTTATTCCCCTCTTACATCTGTGTAAAACATTGGTTTTCAACCCATTTAATCATTTTATTTTTGTATCGGTAAACCCTGGGAATCAGACATAGATAACAACCGTTTCCCGCCGGGCCCCACCTCCGCAGTTTGTTGTTTCGATGGGAGGTGCAACTATTAAAACAAGGTAAAATGGAAACGCTTGATTTAATAGCTCTGGCAAAACAATGCCCGGATGTGACGATTTCCGTAAAAGCGTCAGACCTCATCAGTTGGGGCAGGTCTCTTAAAGAAGAACTGCTCCAGGACCTCCGTGACAACAACCTGGTGAAGACCAAAAAGGAGGTCGAAGATTTCATCACCCGCGAGGAAGCGATGGAGAAGCTGAAAGTATCCTCCGCCACCCTGTGGCGCTGGAAAAAGAGCGACTACCTGGTCCCCGTCAAACTTGGTGCGCTGGACCGGTACCGCGTCGTGGACATCAACCGGATTCTTTCCCAGAAAGGAGGTGCCCTATGAGCCAGCCCAAGCACATCAGCGAGGTCCTGCACCAGCTTATCCTGAACAATCCGGATGATCCCTATGCACAGATCCTCCGCCACTGCCCGTTCATGCAAATTGAAATGCTGAAGGAAGGCTACATGACCCTCGACGAACTCACGCCCGAGGAAAAGGAACGTCTGTCACACTACATCGACCTGGAGGACCTGCACTATGACTAAAGAATGGCTTCTCAGCAAGACAAGCGGTGGTACCGACATCATCCAGCACCTCATCCGCAAAGAGTTCCCGGACCACATCATGCACGTCAAGGGCAAGGATTGCGGCGAATGCCCAGATCCCGTCTGGGCCGACGGCAGCATCATTGAAGTCACCCTGGACCGCATCCCCGTGGAAGGCACCAAGATGGCCGACTACATTGCCCGCTATCACTATCCCGACGGCCAGATGCTTGACGGTGACGCCCTGGCTCTCGCTACAGCTTACTATCATGAGCGTGGCGAGGATCTCACGCAGGAAGAACTGATCGCCCGCCTGGCGGAAGAACTCTACATCCCGGAGCCTCGCAAGCCCTTCTTCGAAAAGCAGGAAAAGCCGCAGGCCGAACCGGAACCGGCTAAGCCTGCTCTCCCGCCCTGCCCCCGGATGAGCTTCTTCCGGCGTCCCATCCGCAACACCAGGCCCTGCCGCGATGCTTCCCCGCAGGACATCTTCAAGTACGTCACATCGGACTACGCGAAGGCCCACACCGAGCATCTCCGCACCCTGAAGGACAGCAAGGAGCGCAGCCGCTACAAGGCCGAGAACTTCGACTACGTGACCCCCGGCGGCCTCTTCCGCTCCCGCAAGGAATCCGACCTCATCCAGGCCAGCGGCTATATGGTCATCGACTTCGACCATATCCCCGACCCCGACGGGCTGGTCCTCCTGCTGGCCAACGAAGAGAACTTCGAGACCGTGCTGGCTTTCCGCAGTCCTTCCGGTGACGGTGTCAAATGGTTTGTGAATCTGCCGGTTGGGCAGACCAAGCCCGACGGAACGCCCTTCACCTACTGCGACTTCTTCACCATCCTCTCCAACTACGTCCGCCACGCCTACGGCTACGAAGCAGACCCCTCCGGCAAAGACATCTGCCGGGCCTGCTTCCTCCCCTACGACCCGGACGCATTCCTGAATCCATTTTTCATCGACGACGATTTTGACTATGACATCTCCAGATTTCTTAATGGATCTGCTGAATGAGGGCGACAAGCCCTCCCAGCAGCCGCAGCAGCCTGCACGCACCGCAGGCTCGCCTGCTCCGGTCACGGACACCGCAACCAGGGTCGAGGCCCTCATTGCGGCGCTCCGTGCTGCCGGAGTTGACATCACCGCCGACTACAACGACTGGCTGAAGGTAGGCTTCGCGCTGGCCGGTGAGTTCGGCGAAGGAGGCCGTGGATACTTCCACGACATCTCCTCTCTCTACCCCGGGTACGACCAGGCCGAAAGTGACACCAAGTACACCGAGTGCTTGAAATCCGACTCCGGAAGGACAGATATAAGTACCCTATTCTATCTCGCGAAGAATCAAGGTGTTACCCTCGAACGACCCGCGAACGCGGCGGGAACGATGCAAGTGGCACCACGTACAAAAGGTCAAAGTGACAATAATGTCCCTTTGTCCCTTTCCGAAGATGACCCCGAGGAAATGCCGATACTTCCGCTCTTCCCCGCTTCCATCTACCCTGCCCTCCCCGGACTGCTGAAAGACGTTACGGATCTGATGCACACGGACCAGGAAAAGAGCCTCGTTCTCATCGTCAGCATCGTTACCCTCAGCTCGGCGATGGTACCCGTTATGACCATCTATTTCGGCAAGACCATCTACCCGAACATGTATCTCTTCGTACCGGGGCCGGCGGGTGCGGGCAAAGGAAAACTCGACTTCTGCTTCCGGCTGGTCAAGCCTATTCACAAGGAGAAACTGGACCGCTGGAACACCGCCAAGGACGAGTACAAAAAGGAATACGCCCGTTACAAGCGGCAGAAGAAAGGAGAGAACATCGACCCGCCCGAGAAGCCTCCCATCCAGCTGCTGCGCGTCCCTGCGAACTCCAGCTCAACCTCGTTCCAGCAGGCAATGGCCGAGAACGGCAATCTGCTGATGTTCGAGACCGAGGGCGACACCGTGGTCAACGCATTCTCAAGCGATTACGGCGACTACAGCGATGCATTCCGCAAGGCTTTCGCACACGAGAGTTTCGGTTACCTGCGCCGCGGGGACGACGGAGAAGAGCGCGAGATAGACAACCCCAGGCTGGCCACCGTTCTGTCAGGCACGCCGGAGCAAGTGAAATCGCTGATACGAGATTCTGAAAACGGACTGCTGTCCCGCTTCATGTTCTTCTGCATCAACGCCACGCCCGAATGGCTCGACGGATTCGACTCCTACGGCAGCGACGAACCCCTGGAGGAAACCTTCGACGCCCTCGGAGCCAGATTCACGGCCTTCACCAAATTGCTCGAGGAGAAACCAAAGGTCATCTTCCGGCTCTCGCTCCCGCAGACGGGCAAGTTCAACGAATTCTTCACCGCCGAGAAGGACCGGATGCAGGAACTCAACGGCGACCGCTACTCCGCCAGCACGCACCGCCTTGCCTGGTGTTTCCTCCGCATCGCGATGGTGCTGACGACCCTGCGGCTGATGGATTCCGGTACGATCAAGGAAAGCGTGGAGTGTTCCGATGCCGACTTCGATTTGACGATGGAGATCATCCGGGTCATATCCGAGCACAACGACTACATCTTCAACGTTCTGGACCGGGAGCGACCGGAGGGCATTGCCGTGGCCGATTCCTACTCCTCGGCGACACGCAAGACCATCCTGGCGGCGCTGCCCGGCTACTTCAAGACCGACGATATGAAGACGGTGGCGAAGCAGGTCGGGAAAAGTCTGCGTACTGTACGGCGGCAGGTGGCGAGAGCGATCCAGGCCGGCGAGATACAGCAGGTGAAGCACGGAGAATACAAAAAGTTATAGCTGGAAGGCGCCCCGGGCCACGGTTCGGGGCAGGCCTTTCGGCTTGATTTATCGGCAGTTACGATTCAACTAAGTACATATAATTTTATAATCGGGATAAAATGCGTATATTTGTTAGTTTATTAGGATTTTTATCCCCCAGAAAGCAGGCACATATATATGAGCAATAAAAAAGGTAGCGTTTCAAAACCTACATTCATAGACCTTTTTGCCGGAAGCGGCGGTTTGAGTCTTGGTTTGGAGCAAGCTGGTTTTCAATCCATTTTCTTCAATGAGATTATGCCAGTATATGCTTCGACTTATATGGCCAACCGAAAAGTCAAGAAGGGACATTACTACGTGGGAGACATCAACAAGCTCAATGAGGAGCTTGACAAATACAAGCATATTTGGGAAAACATCGACGGCGGTGTGGATTTGGTTTGCGGTGGACCGCCCTGCCAGGGCTTTTCAAGCGCCAATCGCCAACGTGTCATCGACGACCCCAGAAATGGCCTGTATAAAGCTTATCTGAAGTTCTTGAGTGCTGTCCGTCCCAAAGTCTTCATCATGGAGAATGTCAAGGGAATGGCCCAGCGCATCGATGAAATCAAGGACAATTTCAAGGAGTATCTCGGCGAGGATTACAGGTTCGAAGCGAGGATTCTTAAGGCCCAGGACTTTGGCGTTCCGCAGAATCGTGAGCGTCTCATCTTCATTGGGAACAGGCTTGGTGTCAATCCTGCGGATATTTTCACGGCAATTAACGCATACCGGAGGCAGCCGTTCACACTTGGTGATGCACTGAGAGGCCTCCCCCATCTTGAAGCCCGGAAGGTGAAGAATGCCTCCGATGTCGAGGAGATTGCAACCGGTCTTACGGAAATGCAGTTCACGTATGAAAGGAATGACTTCTACAGGTTTATAAACGGAGACCGTGAGATCACGAAGCTGTATAATCACAAGAACCGCTACAACAACGAGCGGGATATTGAGATATACCGCCGACTTCCTCAAGGGGCAAATTCCCTTCATGAATCAATCCAGGATATTATGCCCTACAAGCGTAGGCTGGGCATCTTCAAGGATAAATACTTCAAGCTGGACGAGACTCAGATCTGCAAAACCATCACCTCGCACATGAAGTATGACTGCAACATGTACATACATCCGTGGGAGGCACGTGGACTGAGTCCGAGAGAGGCGGCACGTGTACAAACATTCCCTGATGATTACGTGTTCCTTGGCGCCCAGAACGGGTGGTATGCCCAGATTGGGAATGCTGTCCCCGTCAAACTTGCCGAAGCAATCGGGAAAGGAATCTTAGACACGGTAAAGCTATGAACCATCTCGAATTGTTCTCCGGTATTGGCGGATTCCGACGCGCCCTCGATCTATTGACCCAAGACGGGTTTATGGATTTTGAGAGCATCGGCTATTCCGAGATAGACCGCAGAGCGCTGGATACTTACCGTGCGATATACAACATTGCGCCAAACGAGATTGCACTCGGTGACATTGTTCAGTTCACTGCAGACGAGCAGAATATTGCCAATCTCCCCGATTTCCAGATGCTCACCGCTGGTTTCCCTTGCCAGCCATTCAGTATGATGGGCGACCAGCAGGGCTTTGGCGAAGACCGTGGACAGATGTTCTTCAGAATCAAGGATATTCTGAATGTCAAACGGCCGCCTTTCGTGCTTCTCGAGAACGTAAAGAATCTGTACACTCACGACAAAGGTCGGACATACCGCCGTATCTATCGCGAATTGACTGCACTCGGCTATCATGTGGTCACGAACATATTCAATACTGCCGACTTCCACCTCCCACAGAAAAGGAATCGCGTACTGATTTTCGCCTCACAGGAGAGACTCCCTGCTCATTATCAAGACCGCTTCACACCGGAGCAGGTTAGCGAGCATTTTAACCAGATTCTCGAGCAAACGTCCGTTTTGCGCTATGATCGTGCCGTTGACCTTCTTGCCGAGCACGTTGATCAAAAGTACTTCCTCTCCGAAAGGATCAAGCCGACAATCTTATCGAACGGAACGGCAAACTTCCGGTCAAGATCTGATATTAACCAGGTAACCGCAAGGCCTCTGACTGCTTCCATGCACAAAATGCACAGAGCATGTCAAGACAACTACTATAGCCAGGACTATATTGAAAGTCGTGGCGCTGTTAATCCGGTCGAGCATATGACAAAGGAGCAGCTTGCTCAGATTCCTATCCGCAAGCTCACTCCACAGGAAGCATTTGCCCTTCAAGGATTCCCACAAGAATTCGCAACCATTGCTCACGATGCCGGCGTACCAGATGGCGCTTTGTACAAGCAAGCCGGTAACGCCGTCAGCGTCAACACAATATATGCAGTCGTGCAGTATTTGATAGACACCCACGTATTACACGAATAAAACTTACAGCCATGTCAGAGATATCAAAATTGATGAACAAGACCAACACCAGCTACAGGGAGCTGGGGTCTGGAGATGCCAAGAACACAGATCTGTTCTTCGATAGAGAGCACCGGGAGTTCTTTGGTGACGCCGAATCTATCACCGTGCGTCTGGACAAGAAGAATATTACTCAAGCCTTCCTCTTCATTGCGTCAATGCTGCCGAAGAAATTCGACAGCAGCTCTGTTCATGAAAACAGATATTATTCTGATGAGTTTGTGGACACCGGACTACGTCGCGTTAAAGCAGTTTTCGGTGATAATCCATATAGGGATTTCACCTGGTCGGTGAGAAAAGACGTCCCCATGAAGAATGGTCAAATCGATGAACGTCTATATCTTAATGACCTTCTTACCGAACACGAGTATACCGATAAAGACGGTCACATCGTGAGATTCAAGTTCACCATCCGTGATTATCTTCTCGGTGGCTACTCCACTATAAAGCTTGTCAAAGAAGATGGTTCCGAAATCATCAAACTGACTATAATCAATAGCAATACGCCAAGATTCGTTGACGAAGCACCCTCTTCGCAACCCGTTTCTGCAGGTTCGACAGGAGATAAAACAATCCAAACCATCTATTATGGTTGCCCTGGAACCGGCAAATCACATCAAGTTAAGGATCTGACCGAGGGACTGGATGATAAGAAGATTATCAAGTTCGACGACGGGCGAATCAATGTATTCCGCACGACATTCCATCCGGATTATGACTATTCCACATTTGTGGGGTGCTACAAGCCGGTAAAGGAGAATGATAAGTTGGACTACCGTTTTGTTCCACAGGTGTTTACCAACGCCTACGTGACTGCGAAGAAACATCCCGAAACGCCCATCTACCTCATCATCGAAGAAATCAACCGTGGCAACTGCGCCCAGATTTTCGGTGACTTGTTCCAGCTCCTGGACCGGGAAAATGGCGAGTCGAAGTTCCCCATCGACGCAGAGGAGGAACTGATGAAGTACCTGCGTGACGAAGCCGAGCTGGACGAGTACACCAAGATTAAGTTACCGGCCAATTTCAACATCTACGCGACGATGAACACCTCTGACCAGAGCCTCTTCCCGATGGACTCTGCTTTCAAGCGCCGTTGGGAGATGAAATACATCAAGATCGACTATACCAACATGGAGGCAAATTACACCTTCAATGTTGGCGGCAAAGACTATCACTGGCTTGAATACCTCCCCTGCTTCAACGACAAGATCACCCTTGCTACCGATAGCGAAGACAAGCAAATGGGCGAATTCTTCATCCGTTCGGACATGAACGCCACGGAGTTCAAGAACAAAGTGATGTTCTATCTCTGGAACGACGTCTGCAAGGACCTGTATGCTGGGAAGAATAGCCCCCAGACCTTCTTCTTCCGAGACATTTACGGTGCTCCGTTCAAATTCGCCGAACTCTTCAATGAACCGGCAAAAGACGCTACAGAGGAAGACAAGAAAGACCCGCGCAAGAACGGCGACGTCCTTCTTGAAGGCTTCCTCTACTTCGTTAAGAATGGTAAGAAGAAGGCTCCCAAGACGGAAACTCCCGCCGCTCCTGAGACCGAGGAGAATGAGGGCGAAGGCGAGCAAACTGCCGAATAGCGTTTTCGTTTGATGTCCGTCGACCATGCGCATCTTTTTTGAAGATTACCCGTACTCTCCCGATCTTCTTGAAGAATACTTCAAGGGGATGCGGGAGGCGTGCGACGACAAATTCAAGACGCGCTTCGTCGGCTACATCTACAACAAAGACAAATACGACGGGCCGATATTCATCTTACCGAAGGCCCTGCTGCTGAAAAGGAGCGGCAAACTGACATTCCTTGGCATTAAGAATGCCGTTCCGGAAAAGATCATCGACCTGGAATCCCCGGAGAACCCTCTTTACGGTTCGGACATCATCGGCGAAATCTCCGGCTTTTCCATCTGGGTGCATCAAGTCATCCAGCGCTTCTACGACGAGAATAAGCGGTCCTCCATTATCAAGGAGGCAGACCTTAAGCGCAGTAGCGCCAGCGCCAGCTCCGGCAAGAAAGACCTGCTAAGCGCCGCCATGCAGCTCGTGGACTTCTTCAAAGAGCACGATACTATCTTTACCACCATCACGAAGGAGAACCATAGCGGAAACAACAACACCTCCTGGCAGCGCACCATTTCCCGCACCCAGCCCTACATCGACCAGCAGACGCAGGAGCCGATGTACGTTCAGACCATCAACAAGAAAAAGGAACTCGACACAAACGAGAAACTCATCATCCTCTTCTATTCGGTCCTGAATTACCTGAAACGGGAATACCACCTCAAAATCGACCTGGGCGACCTTGTCTACCCCATCCTGCCTGCAGCGAAAGTGGGCGTCATGGTCAGCAGCGGCATCACCCCGAAGGAAATCAAAGGCAACAAGAGCAGTTACTTCCGGGAGGATCTACGCGAACTCTGGAAACTCCTCGACGCCTTCTTCAGATACAACCGCAGCAACGACGAGCAGCGCAAGGACCTCCTTGTCGTGGGCAACTTCCACATCGTCTTTGAGGCTATGATTGACAAGCTCCTCAGCGACAACGACATCCCCCACGACCTCAAATACCAGAACGACGCCAAGATTGTCGACCACATCTACCTGGACCGCTCCCTCACCGGCAGCGACTCCAATATCTACTTCATCGGCGACAGCAAGTATTACAAAGACGCCAACGACATCACCGGTGTCCCGCTCTATAAGCAGTTCACCTACGCACGCAACGCCATCCAGTACAACGTCGAGCAGCTCTACCTCAAGAAAGCCGTCGGAGAAGAAAGGCTCAAAGCCCTGCGATACAGGGATTCCATTCCGCTTGACATGAAGTTCACCGGCGAAGAACTGCAGCGCTTCCGCGACTCCCTCACCGAGGGCTACAACGTCACACCCAACTTCTTCATCCGCAACGGCGTTCCCGACGGCAGCATCAACTATGCCGACCCGCAGCTCAAGGCAAACGATAAACTCAAGGAAGACATCCAGAAACAGTTCGAAGACCGGCTCTTCGACCGCGACACCCTCCTGCTCCGGGAATACTACATCAACCTCTTCTTCGTGATGCGTGCCTACGCCACCGACGAAGACTGGTCCGCTGAACTCCACAAGATTATCCGCGACGACCTCGTCGCCAACCTCAATCGCAAATACAACTTCTACCGGATCTATCCCAAGGAGAACCCGGTTCCCTTCGTCTGGATACATTTCCACGAAATCATCGGCAAAGCCTACCGCACCGAACTCTTCGCCGACGACATCATCCTCGCCTTCGAGAACACCCCCGAAGGCGACGCCCACAAAGCCGCCGTCGAACGCAGCATCGCCCCCGACATCATCGGCACGATGCAGAAATTTGACCTGGAACCATAGTGACATTATGAACAGCCCTTTTCGCGAATAATGGATTCGCAGCGGCACTATAATTTTGCGCCAAAACAAAAATAGATATGGCAGTATTTCAGGTTCACCCACACTTTGGCTATCTCAATTCTGATGTCCGTTTGATCAATGGCAGCGATTCTATCCTAATAGTAAAGGATTCTGTCGAGGGTAAAGAATATGAGATTCCGGCATTATCCAATATCTCTGTTAGGCTTAAGGCGGGTGAACACAAATTCACCATAGCTGGCGAAGATAGTGCCGCGGAAACTATTGTAGTTGAGGATGCCATTAAACTTGGCGGTAGCCGCGAAAAGAAAACGTATATCTTCGAAGGCACCCCTTGGGCATTAATGGTGATGCTCGATCGTACTTATTTTTATAACCGCGAGACAAAAGAACAGTATCTTGAACACGGCCTGGCTCCGAAGAATATCCAATTTTTAACCAGCAATTACCTCTTGTTTGTCTCCGACAAAGACAACTCTATTTTCTCTTTGGATAATCTTTCGGTCGAGAAGACTATTGGCGAATCCTCTTTCCTTTACTCTAACGAGCATTATGCTATTTTCTCCTCGCAAGACGGGTTGATTCTTTACTCTATGGATGATGATGTAGAAACAAGACTCACGTCGCTTGGCTGCAACGATTTTGCGATTGATGATACCAAGCAGATTCTCTTCTATCATCTTGAGGATAAGAGAGAGGTACAAATCAAACACCTTGGTGATCCCAATGCCAAGGAAATACTTTACAAACTATCAGATCCGTTCCGTTGTTTCATCGGCAAGCATAGCGTTATATTTGGAAATAGTCCTCAGTCTCTCTCAGTGATTGATCTCCACTCAAAAGAGGCGACAAAACTATACGATGATATAGTACCTGTAACCACTATCAATAGCAAGGTTGTATGGGATAATACTTCCTCCACTTCAATGGAAGATAAGGAGGTGAAGAACGCCTTTACTTCTTATGCCGAGTTAACCATATACGAGCGTCCCGAACGATGGTTCTACGTCGTTAAGACAAAACATGTGCTCAAAAACCGTGGTCTCGTTTCGAATAAAGTCAAGTATTCTCTTCATTCGACAAATGAAGAGGGCTCTTACCTGCAGTCGGATCAGCCTATGACTATTACTGAAGGTAAGTCTTTTGATTGCGTCAAAGACAACGGCGACAAAGGCTTTCTTATCTTCAATAAAAAACATCAAGAGTTCGAGGGTGAACCTATAGTCTCCCCAAGTGGCTATATCTTGATTGCTACCAAGGACAAGAATTCTTCCAAGATTCTTGTAGATCCTCTCTCCCCTTCTTTTAAGCATACCAACACAGGATATGATACGGAGACATTGTTCCGCAAAACAGGCCTAATCAAAGTTGTCTCAATCTCTCAAGTTGGCGAGAAGAAAACTGAAATACAGTTTCATGATATTGAGAATAAACGTGTTTTCGCCAATTCCATTTATGAAGACCTGGACAAAGATGGCTTCTATCGATTGTCCGGAGGCGTAGGAGATTATATCCATTCTCAAGACGGTTACGTCCACGCAATGCCATGCACAAAGGATAGGCTTATAGCAGTTTCGGAACAATGTAATTATGCGATTGTTCGCAGCGAGGAAGGTGTTGTCCTCTATGGGTATGATCCTGTAAAGAAAGAATGGTCCGGCACTCCTTTGGGTAATATGGAAATCGATGAATCATTTTACTCAAAAGCGGTTTTTTGCTCTGATGGCGAAAACATCATCTACCAAAAGAAAGGGAAAGAGTATTTCCTTCGCCAGATTGGTTCTGATGAAGAATCCGAGTTTGAACTCCAAGGGTCTGTAATCAAGAGAAACATAAATGGTTACATTCCATATTTGGACTTCGATACCCACAGAAAGCCAGTATACGTTGACCCCGTGAGTCTTACCAGAATTGAGGATGCCGCCGCAGGTCAATTCACTTATCAAAGTGTAGATGGGAAGATTACGCACGTGGCTCATAATGTGGTCAAGTACTATAGCTACGAGAAAAAGCAATATGTCTCAACCGAGGAATACCAAAGATATGTAGCAAAGTATGACTATGAGATGGAGTCTCCTCTATACATTCCGAAGAAGACAGGTCCTCGTTACGAGGAGGCGAAGAAAAACCGCTCTCTATACTACAATGCGAACAAGAGCTGGCTGGACGAAAAGCTCAAACCCAAATCTCGATTCTTCTTCGGCGTAAGTGATTCCTTCGCATTAAAGGCTTTTCTTGAAGATGGCTCCGCGTGTGATAGCTACATCTTCAGAAAAGAGTATTACGTTCGCGAGAACGTAAATGGGGAGGTTGTCGACATCCAGCTGCCTCAAGCACTATATTTCTTGAACTATGTGTCGTATTCGTACGACAATAGATATATCATTGTAGCCGGCAGGTTCCCAATGAATTCTTTCCAGAAGGGACTTGCAATGGTTTATGATGTGAGAGAGCGCAAAATAGTGTATATGTCCACATCTACCATGGCAGTATGGCTTGGCGTTTTTAGCAAGAGAGGAATGGTTGCTTACTACGATAGTACCCCCAGTTCTTTCGTGTCAGATGATGTTGCAAACAAAGAGTCTTACAATGAAATAAAGGGTAGGAGTTTCCTTACCTTTAGTCCATCCGGCAAATACATCGCATTATCACGCCAGGGCTATATCCCATACATTTCCGGACATCCTCATTGGGGACATCAACCTTCACGCGATGTATATGTCGTAAGGAGTGAAGATCCCAACAACGAGTTGGCACACTATTGCGATCATGGAGATCAAATCGAAGGAACTGGTGGTTGGGATAGGACAAACTCATCCGTCGCATCAGCCACCTTCTCAAAGGATGATAAGAAACTAATGACGGTTAGCAAAGATGGGGTCGTGGTGGTACGAAACCTTCACTTTGATGATGTAAAGGAGTCGTCAGAAGAAGAATACCCGTTTTAAGTTTTTTACTTGGTAATACCGGCCAGGTTAAAGATGTCGTCTGATAGAGGATAATTATCGGAGATGCCTTTGATAAACGTGAGCAAGAAGCCAAGAAAACGAAGATAGTTCTTGGTCTTATCAACGACCAATCTATCATAATATTCTTGTTGTGCATCAGTCATGTTTACGCCAGTATGCGACTCATGGTTACGGACGTTATATATGCCCGAAAGGGCATCAAAATCTTCCGTAGGCCAACCAGACACCTTAGCTTGGTAGCACACTGTATATAGCACAATTCGGCATTTATCAATAGCGCCCAAAGAATCTATAGGCTTGCCGCAACTATCGTTAGATATGAATAAGAACTTATCAACTGTATCCTTGGTCAGTTTTTCTTTCGTCCCATCTCTGTTTGTCTTATTCTGAATGAAATCCGCCCTATAATTGGTTTTGGTTTCACGGTTATATCGACTAAGAGGTTTCATTTTGCGGATGGCTTCATATAAGCGCTTGAAGCCTTCCTCTTTTATGATCGTCCCAACGATCAATTCAATCTGAAGGAATAGGTAACGACCGAAGGAATCGAAATCGTTTGCCCTTCTGGCATTCTCCATCTCCACATAAAGATCTACCAGGTCCTCAGCTATCCCCGACAAAGGAACATCTTTGTATAAGTCTTCTGCTTGCTCACGAAGATTCTTCTTGAGACAAAGCTCATAAATCTCATTAATTTGCTTAGTCCACGCCTCTCGCCTATCACCAGTCCGGAGATCATTCAAAACAATACTCTGAATCCCGGCAGCAAATTCTTTGTTGTCGGGATCTTCATATAGCCCTTTTACGAATGCCAGCAGTTTAGTCAGCTGCTTTTTATCTTGTCCCATTCATCAAGTGTATTTAGATCAAAGTCTGAGGCAACCAAAGCTGCCAGTATTTCATCGGTATTCTTTCCGCTTTCGTTCTGCTCCGGAGCAACGTCATCTCCTTGGCTTGTTAACGCAGCGATGTCGTCAATTATAGAGACTTTATCTATGTCGTGAGCAGGCTCCTGCTTTACCTGACGCCTTTTCCGCTCAATTCTCCATAGACAATCTTCTCCCCATTCGTAAATGATTATCAAATACGAATTCTTAAACCTCTCCAGCAGCGAAAGGTCATCTTTTGAAAGAATGTTAGTCACCCTAGTTCTGGCATATCGGCTGAGCGCTACCGGTGTTCGTTTACCATTCAAGGTGAAAGAGCAGTGCAGTAAACCATTATCATCTGGATCGAAAGCCAGTTTCACTCCAATCTTTTTCTCAAAGTCAGAGATCGTATACTTATACTTAATCCAGGCCGTTTCCAGTGATGGTTTTGCTCCACTCAGCTTGTTAAAGCGTCTTTGAAGACGTCTCCAGACCTCATTGTCAGCGCCTTTCACCATCTTAAGATAATGAAGTTTACCTTGAATTACGGCCTGCATATTAGGTTTGTGGTTGTGAAGATTCTGTTTTGGGGTATAATGCGCAAGGAACTTGGCATATGCATCAGCTTCACCATGCTTCTCCCATATATAAAGAAGGTTATCCAACCCCCTAATATACTCTCGGGTTACATTGACGCGATCGCTTACTACCAGTCCTGTTACTTCTTGACGTTCATTCTTCTTCTGCAACCTGGTCTTTTTCTCATTGATGACAAACTGTTGTCCAGTAATAATGGTCTCAAGTTCCTGTTGGAACTCCTCGCCTTTTTGAAAGACATTCCGATTGCTACTGAATGTGATATCATCAGCGTATCTTGAGTAGCGCAAATTATACTTCTTCGAGAGCTTGTACAATTGGCGGTCCAGATTCCTGCAAACTATGTTGGTAAGGATTGGCGAACAAGGAGACCCTTGAGGTAAAACCCAGCACTTCTCCCCTTCAATCTTTACCTCGGTGCAACAAAGTCCTGCTATGGCATCAGCAACGGTGTCGTTAAAACTAAACGGAGGATGTTTAAGCGTGGCCCAAACCCTCGATTTAGTAATACTTGGGAAGAAATCTTTAAGATCGGTGTTGAATACATAATTCATCCCGATATGTCGCTCTGCGTTATCAACGATAGACCTTTCAGGGACGAAACCAGTCACGTACTCAGGGCCTTCATAAAAAGCTTGGAGTAGTCGATTTGTATAGGTCAAGAACGACTTTAGCAAAGTCTTGGGGGCGGAAATCTCTCTGACACCACCAGACTTCTTCGGTATTTGGAAAGTCTTGTAGCTCTTCTTGTTGCGAGCAGGGTGAATGAAGTAGTTTAAGTGCGGCATTATGAAGGGATACCCTCTATCGCCTAATTCAGCCATCTTGATTTTATTCAAGAGGTTAAGGAGATCATGGGTGGTCTCTAATTTAGCTGCTGCCGCAACGATTGCTTCTTTGGTCATAGGAATCTACTCGCATAAAAGGCCGAGACATACCGGAGCTTATTTTCTTTGTCTACGAACTCTTGAGTTCGGAATATAGAATCTTCTATATTCTCTATCTCATCATCACTCATATGTGCTTGCACATTTCTGGAGAGTAATGACGAAAAGCCTTTCGGCGTTACTCTCGTAGTAACGAGTGAACCTTTGGTAAGTATCCGATTTTACGGACATCTGTCAAACGTGACAGACGAAAGTCAAAAGTCTGCTCCGGTATGTCAAAGACCTTAAGTTCTACAAAGATAGTGATTTCCCGTCAAATCACTTAGCAAATGTATAGTGCGCTGGCGAAATCAACATTCGCCGCGAACACTTTTTAATCTTTCCAGAGATGTCGTCAATTCCTGGATCATCCTCTCACGGATTCTTGTTGGCGAGATGAGAATGATGTTCTCTCCATTGCGATAAATGGTGTTGTACAGTTCTCTGTTCGGCTTCACGTTGATGCTATAGAAGGTGTAGCCATCAAAGGCCCCGTATTTATCGTGAAGTTCCTTCTGCTTCTCGGCTGGGAACTTTATCTGGGAGCCATGCAGGGGCTTGGTATCTACATACCCGGAGTAGGAATCCTTAACAGCAAGGACTATCTCCTTCTGCTCTTCCTCCTTGATCCAAGTAATACCCACTATGTCCTCGTATCTTTCTTCAAAGTACTCGTCGCAGTCCACATATTCGACACCGTCAACAGCGGTTACGCCATTCATGCGGTCAAGCGGAAGATTGACATAGAAGTCTTCCCGATAAGGGAATTCCTCAGTGGCCAGTGGGGTGCCAATCAGGTACCAGCGGTCATTGTACTGCTTTAGAAGGTATGGATAAAGACGGATAGTCCTGGGGGCTTCGCCAAAGGGTTCATATTCCACGTCGACAACCTTCTTGTTTGAAATCAAAGCGAACAGTGTGCCCAGATAGTCCTTCCCTTCCAGGTAGTCGTTGGAGCTGAAAGAAATAATTTTCCTGGGCTCAGACATCTCTTTGTCATACTCTCCTCTTCCAAAAGCTCGTTTGTCATTGAGCTTCTCCTGGAGATCGTTCAGCCACTCGAAACTATCCAGGCCGGCGAACTGGCCAAGCGTGTTGAGCACCTCCTGCAGTAAGCGCTTCTCATCGTCAGAAAGTGGCTTGCTGAAGAGGGACTGGGTTTGGTCTGCATATCGATACACCGGCGAGCCATACAGCTTCTCAGAGCTATCTATCTCCATATTGAAAGGAGATTCCTGCAATGCCTGTAGATCCAGCTGGATGACCCGCTTGCCACTTTTGATGTAGCGCTCATAATCGCTCTGGTCGCCACCAATGGTTGGATAACCGGCAAACTCCAGACGCTCGTTCACTTTCTTGAGGAGTTCCTCGCACGTGTATTTATTATAGCGGTCACTCAGCATCTGGTCGAGATACATGTAGCGGATGACGGCGTTTTTGTTGGATGGCATAATGCTCTGATTTTTGGTTTCCGGCTGCAAAGTTAATGCTTTTTGCGAATCCTACATTCGCGAATCCGGACTTACATTCTTATTTCGCGCGAAATTTGGTTTCGCACATGCGACGTACTTTTGCCAGCGAAAACAGAAAGCCATGAAAAAGCACGTCCTCACACTATGCCTCCTGGCGGCATCAATTCTTTCGTTTGCCCAGGAACCGGGTAACAATCTCGGTAAATCATTGTACCAAATTCGTCAGGACTTCCCTGATGCAGTAAACAGCGGTCCTGCTGATGGTGGTGGTGACCTTTGGATCAGCTTCGACGAAGATCAGTACCATAAGTATACTTACTACTTCGTAATAAGGGGAGGCCATGTCGAGACTGAAACGCTTGGCGTATCATCTACCGGTGTTATTCCCCACGCAGAGTATTACTTCTTTATCACCACCGTCAAAAGTTTCTATACAAAGGGCGGCTGGCAATTCTGCGATGTGGATGCAAGCATCCTACGGGCCGCAAGCGTGTTTAATAGCGAGCATCGTCTTGTTTGGGCAGACAAGTTTTCTGCCGAAATAGACTACCGCAACTTCCTGGTTTACTTCCAATACAAACCAGACTCAAAAGTCTCTTACGTATCATATTTCAAACGATAAGACAACTATAAACTTTCACGCACATGAAGAGATTTCTCACCATTCTGTCAGCCCTGCTGCTGACCCTCGCGAGCGGCACTCTGTACGCTCAGAAAACCACCACAGAGAACGACTACAATCTCCGAAAGGCCTACGAGGCCCTCAACGAGGAGAAAGACGTTGACAAGGCGCTTGACCTCGTGTCCAAGCAGCTGAAGGACACTCCGGACAACGTCGATGCGCTGATGCTCCGGATGCGGATCTATCAGAACCGAGAAGAATTCGGCAAAGCCCTGGCCGATGTAAACCGTGCCATTAAGGTGAATAATCCCAAGAAGTCCGGCTTTGAGCAGTCCACCCTCTATTGGTGGCAGAGCTATGCTTACGCCGGCCTTGGTGACGATTCAAAGGCGGCAACCGCTGCCGGCACGGCATATAAACTTGCCCAGAAGGAGAAATCTGAATACCTGCAGGTCATTGCCTTCGACTACGGCCGGGCCCTTTACAACATTGGGGACCTGGACGGTTCTGATGCGGTATTCCGCAAGATGCTGGCTGAAGATGAAACGGATGTCGGAGCGATGTATGGCCTTGCCCGGAATCTCGTGGGGCGCGATCGTTATGATGAGGCTGAGCAGCAGCTCCTTGCGGCCATTCGTGTACGTGACACATATCCGCCCATCTACCGGCTCTTGATTCAAGTTTATGACCACAAGGGCGACTACAATAGTGCCATTGATGCAGCCATCGAGTATGTCGATAAGGATTCAGATCCCAGCTGGCGTCTCCTCATCAATGCCGGCAAGAAGAATCTCAACTATGCCGTTGCCAATATGCGGGCAAAGATGAAAACTTCTGACAAACCTATCTATTGGCGCGCGCTGATTGCGGAACTATATTATTACGCCGGTAAGTATGAACTGGCTCTCAAGGAAAACATCAAGCTGGAAGAAGAAGCCGGCAAAGATGATCGTCTCTATGAAAGAAAGGCCGAATGCTACCGCCACCTGGGAATGCACGAAGCGGCCATTGCGGAACTGGATCAGATTCTTGCTAAGGAGGGCGATTGGAATGCCTACTGTGAGCGCGGCATCTGCTATCGACTTCTGGGCAAATTCGACCAGGCAATCGCAGACTTCACCTCTGCTATCGAGGAAGATCCACGCTATGCCTTCCCCTACTACTCTCGCGGCTGGTGCTATGAACTCACCGGAAGGAACGACCTCGCCCTGGAAGATTACAACCTCGGCATCGACGTAGATCCGGACTATCCCTACATCTTCCTGGAGCGTGGCCTGGTCTTGAAGAAAATGAGACGCTTCGACGAAGCACGGGCCGATTTTGAAACCGCAGTGGCAATGGATACCATAGCCACCGACGGCAGCAGCACCCACTATGCCCTCCACGAACTGGGCAGAGATGAGGAAGCGCTCGCATGGATGCAGAAGATCATCGATGAAGATCCTTCCGATGATGGCAATTGGTACGACTATGCCTGCCTTTATGGCCGAATGAATCGCATCGATGATGCTATGAAGGCCCTTGAGAAAGCCTTCGAACTCGAATACCGTAACTTCGGCCATCTGGAGTACGACTACGATATGGACATCCTCCGTGACCTGCCTCGCTACAAGGAACTCGTAGCCAAATACAAAGCCATCCACGAAGAATTCCTACAAAAGTCCGACATACCAGTCGCCGAAAAGACTGAGGACACCATTTCCGAAATCGCCTTCACGCGCCACGTCGGTGGAACCTTTGAAGTCCCATGTCAAATCAATGGCCTTCCGCTGCAGATGATCTTCGACACCGGCGCATCAGACGTCACCATCTCTTCCGTAGAAGCCAACTTTATGCTGAAGAACCGCTACCTCTCCGATAAAGACATCAAAGGCAAGCGCTACTACCAGGTTGCCACCGGTGAACTGAGCGCCGGTGCAGTCATCACCCTCCGCGAGATTATGATTGGCGACGTCAAGCTCAAAGATGTTGAAGCCTCTGTCGTCAATAATCAGCGAGCTCCTCTCCTCTTCGGTCAAAGCGCGATGGAACGCTTCGGCACCATCACCATTGACAACGAGAACAACAAACTCATCATCAAGCATTAAGGCTATGCTGGGACTCGTAATATGTTTGGCAGTATTCTGTTTTATACTACTGCTCATCCTGGGACGCCAGGACGATAAAAACGCCAAGCTGGCTGCCGAGAACGGCTTGATGAAAGGCCGAATGGAAACGCTGCAAGAACGTGGTGCTATCGCAGGAGACCAATCCGCAACTGCAGATGACCCATTGACAGTTGAGGGCATAGAAGCAGCCGTGCGTCACGCCGGGTATGTCCCGGACACTTCCGACGATTGGGTGCGTTTTATGGTAGTCGGAGAGCGGTTCTTCATCGACACGTCCCGGCTCCCTCAGATATTCATCTCCCGCTATTATAACGTACAAACAAGTGAGTGGGACATGGAACTGCTGAAGAAAGCCGCTCATCTGATGTCCGACGATCTGATTATGGTCAAAGCCATTTTCGACGAGAAACCAGACGGCACCACCCTTCGATTCTTTGTGGCGGCAATGGACCGCAACTACCCCAGCTTCCGCGACAACCTAATGTCATACCTGGGCATTATCAGCGATGGGAACCGACGTATGACAGAGATATACAACAAACTTGAAGAAGAAAAGAAGAACCCGGCTCTTGCAGGAACTCCGTTCACGTCCGCCTACGTGCAAGACCCGAAGCTTCTCTCTTAACGGCACAAAAGGCCCGCCCAATGTGAGGCGTGAAAGGCATCCGGCGGGCCTGCCGTTTTTTAGCTGAATACGAAGCGATGCACAAAGAAGAAAAACAGACTTGGTGGGAAACATTCGGACCAGTTATTGCGGCATTTTTTGCATTAGCTTTCTATGGTGGCCTTTTCCTATGGCTTGACATTCAGGAGAGCGGAGGATTCGCTGCTATGTTCCAAGACCAGGACAAGATGCTTGCAAAGGCCCTAATGGTCCTTGAGAGACTTGCACGATTACTATGAGTCGATTATGAAGCATAAGACAAAAATGATACTTTGGATTCTCGGGATACTGGTGGCATTGATCGCCATAAAGTGTATCTGGATGGCGATCAACATGCATAATATCGGCTCATTTGAGACCGAGAAAGCAGACATACTCCGTCGTCGGAACTACCTAATGGAAAAGGTAATTACTTCGCCGCAGAAACTTATTGATAGAATGCCGGCAGCCGTTGGAGAGCAGTTCCAGGGCGAGTGGGCACTTTATTCCTGTTCGATGCTATCCGCATCCCTTGTGAACATCGCCATTCTGAATCCAGAAACGAGAGAAGAATCGCTGACCGCCATCGATAGTCTCATCAAAATGGTAATGGCTCCAGAGCTGCGCCGATACGACCGCGTCCGCTGGGGAGAAGATCCGATTGAGAGTTTGGACGGTGAGGAGGGGCACGTCTCCTACCTCAGCCACCTTGCCTGGATGATTGCCGGCTACAAACAGATTGGAGGAGATGGCCGATACGATCAGCTATACCATTCACTATGCGCCACGATGAATCGCAGACTCCTCGCCAGTCCCGGACTTAATCTGCAAACTTATCCTGGCGAATATGTTTACGTCCCAGACGTGCTGGTAGCCATAGTCGCCCTGAAGCTCTACTCGCGTCAATACGGCGGCAAATACGATTCAACGATTCAGAAGTGGCTGGACAATATGAAGGAGAATCACCTTTCAGACTCATCAAGGCTGATTGCCTCTATGGTCATGCCTGACTTCGACGGACCAAACTGCGTCACCGTCAAAGGCTCCTACACTGCCCTTAGCTGTTATTATCTGACCTTCGTCGATGAAGACTTTGCCAGGGATCAGTATGAGAAGTTCAAGTCCCTGTTCCTTAAGAAGCGGCCCATTGCCGGATTCAAGGAATACTCCTACAAGTCGCCCGTTCTGGCTATGGACATTGATGCCGGCCCCATCATCACCGGACTCTCCCCTTCCGGGACCGCTTTCGGCATCGGTCCGGTCACCTACTTCGGAGACACCGACATCCGTAAGCAACTCTTGCGCACTGCCGAGATAGCGGGAACAACAGTCACTTGCCGAGGAAAAAACCACTACCTCCTCGCGGACATCGCCCTCGTCGGCGAAGCCATCACCCTCGCAATGCGCACTGCAACCCAATGGAAATAATAAAAATCTATATGATGAACAAAAAGATAATAGCAGAGATAGAATCTCTCGAGCCGAGACTTATTCGCATTTATGAGGCATACTTGGATATAAATCCCGATACCGTCTTTATAGATCCGCTCAAAGTAGAAAGAGCACTCAACCTTAAAGAGCGCGTGGCATTGAGAAAAGAACGGTACCAAGAAAAGGATGGATGGCAGTTTTGTGGCCATGCATATGTACTGAAAAACACTTGCCCGATTTGTGGCCAGCCACTTTATATCTCACACCAGACATCCCCCGGATATACTTGGAGAGAATTGTGTGGACGTGAAGGCTACCTGCTCTATTGTCCGCATTGCAAGAAAGACATCAATTTTTATCTGACAGTAATGAACTGATTTTTGGTTCAGAAAACAGATAGATCCTACTCATAAAGTACGTCATATGAGCACATTTGTCAAACTCTGCGCGGCCAATGCCAAGAAATACTCTCCAATTGACGCGGCAGCATATTTCTTCGCTGAGCCAGGAGCACAAGGTAGTAATGGAGAGATTGTTATTGTCTCTCGTTCAGGAGAGAAATATTCCTGCAATTTCATTTATGGCGACATGCCTTTAGACTGCTATGCGAGTTTATGTCCTCCTCTCAATGACACCAAGTTCAATATCGGAGGCCAAAGGGATCTGCCCCCTAATGGATGGCAGCCCCTATACCTCGGCCTCGGAAATCACCTAATCGTTTCCGATGATTATGCTGATTCTTTCGCAAAAGAGTTAGCCGCACAGAGTATTATGAATCGAGGCCAAGTGTATCAGCATTGGCTATCCATTATGGTGGGCATAATCTTAGGGAAAGATAGCAAGGCCTATCTTGAAACAGAAGATTTTCCAACCGAATGCCACAAAAACTACGACCCCAAGCAGCACGGCAAACGCAATCCGGCTATCGAAAGGAACCTGGACAAGATGTTTGCTGGACCTTTCAGTATTGTTGATCTATTATGTGAATAGATTGTGATTATCACAGTAATATGCCAGAGCCGTCTTGGACGTTGGGTCTTGGGGATTCCTGGAAATCATCGAAACATCTGGCTTTTTAATCATCCTGGAGCTGATAGATGAGTTGGGAGAATGCCTAAGATCGTTCTCAATGTCCACATCTATCAGCTCCTTTCATGTCGATATTGATACAGACCGATAATGATGAAAGCGGTCAAAGCCAGTTCGCTCCGCTAAAGCTGCGCTCGCTCGCTTTGGTTCCGTCCTCCGGGGCACTGTCGCTCCCCTCCGAACTCCACTTGTGGCAGCTCCACTGCGAGACTCTTCCCGCCGCGCCAAGGCGCTCTGGTCAGAGACTCGCGGCCGTTCCGCGCCGCGCTTCGCGCATTAAAAGGAAATAAGGTCAAGAGACTGTGACCGGACAAGCCGGCCACAGACTCTTGCTGGTTTGTCCCCCACCGCCCCCAGGGGCCATAATCGCCCGGGAGCCGCAGTGCCGGCGCGAGCGTCAGTGCCCCGAATCCGCGTACATTAACATAATCCCATCGGGATTGTGTAACTCCTCGCTCGAACGACATCTCCCGCTTCAAGGGCATCAATATTCGAAGGAACGGTGCCCCGCCCGAAGCTCCTGCCAGCTGCGGGTTAGCACAATCCGGATTATGTTAAGTACGCTCCGTCAGTGAGTTGCGAGGGTTGTACCTCCGTCCTCCCGGGCGAGGCGGCGGCAGGAAAGGGCCTGGCTGCAGTGGTCGGGTTGCACCCGGCCCTTTGCCAGCCCCGCGCCGGGCAGAGGAATCGGGGCCCCAATTTCCCCAATTCCTCTACCTCGGCGCCACCACGCATAGCCGTAGTGCTTTTCGACCGGCATCAACCGCTTTCAGTGACCGTGGATTGCGAGCATCCTGCCGCCTTACGCAGCTCCGCTGCTGGGTCGCTCCCTCTCCGGAAGTCAGCTGTCCCGCAAGCGAGCCAGCTCACTTCCTCCGCTCCCGCTCCTCGGTAAGCCTTCGGCTTGGTCATACCCGGCCGCTATTCCTCCACACCTCTGCCGGGGTGAACCCCGCCAGAAGTGTTCCGGGCGTCC
>DAOSXA010000008.1 GCA_035380245.1 Candidatus Zixiibacteriota bacterium
GTCAGCTCGTGCCGTGAGGTGTTGGGTTAAGTCCCGCAACGAGCGCAACCCCTGTCCATAGTTGCCATCAGGTAATGCTGGGGACTCTATGGAGACTGCCGGTGATAAGCTGGAGGAAGGTGGGGATGACGTCAAGTCCTCATGGCCCTTATGTCCAGGGCTACACACGTACTACAATGGCCGGTACAGAAGGTTGCAATACCGCGAGGTGGAGCTAATCCCCAAAACCGGTCCCAGTTCGAATTGGAGTCTGCAACTCGACTCCATGAAGGCGGAATCGCTAGTAATCGCTGATCAGCAGGCAGCGGTGAATACGTTCCCGGGGCTTGTACACACCGCCCGTCAAGCCACGGAAGTTGGGAGCACCCGAAGTCGTTTGCCGAACCGCAAGGACGGCGGCGCCTAAGGTGAAACCGATGACTGGGGCTAAGTCGTAACAAGGTAGCCGTAGCGGAAGCTGTGGCTGGATCACCTCCTTTCTAAGGAGTACGGTGTGTACTGAGCTTAACTCGGCTCAGTTACATCTAGGTCGAGCGATACGACTGTTCGATGTTGGTTTCTTCTCGTCCGACTATTTTTATAAATTTGCCTGCCGATTGTGGGCTTTGGATGGATATGATGGGCCTATAGCTCAGTTGGTTAGAGCGCACGCCTGATAAGCGTGAGGTCATTGGTTCAACTCCAATTAGGCCCACTTTTTCGGCCAAGCGACCGACGGGGATGTAGCTCAGTTGGGAGAGCGGTGGCTTTGCAAGCCACAGGTCACCGGTTCGATCCCGGTCATCTCCAGATTAGGATAGCAAAGCGGCAAATGAGTCGCTTAACTATATAAAGGCTCTTTGACAACTTAATAGTAACTTCCTATTGATACGTAAATAGGTATTTTCCAACAGGCTGTGTTTCATATGCAGCCTAAGGGATGCTCTTAACGAGGCTTTAACAAAATTCGGTTAAGCTATTAAGGGCACATGGTGGATGCCTTGGCACGGGAAGGCGATGAAGGACGTGGTAAGCTGCGATAAGCGTCGTTTAGGTGCAAACAACCTTTGAGACGGCGATGTCCGAATGGGGCAACCCAACCAGGGTTATGCCTGGTTATCGTGCACTGAATACATAGGTGTACGAGGCAAACGGGGGGAACTGAAACATCTAAGTACCCCCAGGAAGAGAAAACAATTGTGATTCCCCTAGTAGTGGCGAGCGAACGGGGAAGAGCCTAAACCGGTGTGCACGCTAAAACCTGCCAGTGTTGTGCTACCGGGGTCGTGGGAGCCGATAGGTTCGATGGCAGTCGAGCCGAGGAGTTACAAACCGCATGTATAGGTGAACGATCTGGAAAGTTCGGCGATACAGGGTGAAAGCCCCGTAACCGAAATGCATGTGGCTCCTTTCGGATTTCCCAAGTAGGGCCGGACACGTGAAATCCGGTTTGAATCCGCCAGGACCATCTGGTAAGGCTAAATACTATCCCGTGACCGATAGTGAACTAGTACCGTGAGGGAAAGGTGAAAAGCACCCCGGAAGGGGATTGAAATAGTACCTGAAACCGTGTGCCTACAAGCGGTCGGAGGAAAAACGGTCTTTCGAGACCGTTGGACTGACGGCGTGCCTATTGAATAATGATCCGGCGAGTTACTTCTCTGTCGCATGGCTAAGCTATACACTAGCGCAACCGTAGCGAAAGCGAGTCTGAATAGGGCGATAAGTGGCAGGGAGTAGACCCGAAACCAGGTGATCTATGCATGGCCAGGATGAAAGTTCGGTAAAACGAATCGGAGGTCCGAACGCACCAGCGTTGAAAAGCTGGGCGATGAGCTGTGCATAGGGGTGAAAGGCCAATCAAACCTGGAGATAGCTGGTTCTCCCCGAAATAACTTTAGGGTTAGCCTCGGATTATAGTCTTACGGAGGTAGAGCACTGGATGGGCTAGGGGCCCCACAAGGTTACCAACCCCAACCAAACTCCGAATGCCGTAAGATGTTCTCCGGGAGTCAGGCAGTGTGGGATAAGCTTCATTGCCGAGAGGGAAACAACCCAGACCATCAGCTAAGGTCCCGAAGTCATGCTAAGTGGTAAAGGATGTGGAATTACTTAAACAGCTAGGATGTTGGCTCAGAAGCAGCCATCATTTAAAGAGTGCGTAACAGCTCACTAGTCTAGTGATCCTGCGCCGATAATTTAAGGGACTATGCATGGCACCGAAGCTATGGGTTCGTGCTTGCACGAGCGGTAGGGGAGCATTGTCTGCGAGTCGAATGTCAATCGAAAGATTGGTTGGATCTCAGACAAGAGATTATGTCGGAACGAGTAGCGATAAAGCAAGACTATAAACTTGCTCACCGTAAGCCTAAGGTTTCCTGGGGAAGGTTAAACCTCCCAGGGTTAGTCGGAACCTAAGCCGAGGTCGAAAGGCGTAGGCGATGGAAAACAGGCCAAAATTCCTGTACCGGCGAAGTCGCGTTTTAATCTATGGGGTGACGCAGAAGTGAAGGTCAGCCGGCTGATGGTTGTGCCGGTCTAAGCGTGTAGATGGGGATCGCAGGCAAATCCACGATCCTAACATTGAGACGTAATGGGGTGGTCATAGACCAGAACTGATCGTAATCATGCTGCCAAGAAAAACCTCTATGATAGTTACTTTGTCGTCCGTACCGCAATCCGCCACAGGTAGGCGAGGAGAGTATCCTAAGGTGCTCGGGTTAACTCATGTTAAGGAACTAGGCAAACTGACTCCGTAACTTCGGAATAAGGAGTGCCACAAGTAGGTGAATTACTTGCGTTTGGAGCTGAAAGTGGCCGCAGTGAAACGGAAGCGGTGACTGTTTACTAAAAACACACGACTCTGCTAAGTCTAATAAGACGATGTATAGGGTCCGATACCTGCCCGGTGCTGGAAGGTTAAAAGGAGGAGTCATGGTCTTCGGACTTGCAGCTCTGAATTGAAGCCCCAGTAAACGGCGGCCGTAACTATAACGGTCCTAAGGTAGCGAAATTCCTTGTCGGGTAAATTCCGACCTGCACGAATGGTATAACAACTGCTTCTCTGTCTCAACATGAGGCCCGGTGAAACTGTAGCAACGGTGAAGATGCCGTTTACCCGTATCGGGACGGAAAGACCCCGTGAACCTTTACTATAACCTGACATTGGTGTTTGGTATCGTATGTGTAGCATAGGTGGGAGGCGTTGAAACTGGCACGCTAGTGTCGGTGGAGCCACCGGTGAAATACCACCCTTATGTTATTGAACATCTAACCTTGGGCCATGAATCTGGCTCAGGAACAGTGTCAGGCGGGTAGTTTAACTGGGGCGGTTGCCTCCAAAAATGTAACGGAGGCGCGCAAAGGTTCCCTCAGGCCGGATGGTAATCGGCTGTAGAGCGCAAAGGTATAAGGGAGCTTAACTGCGAGACAGACATGTCGAGCAGGTGGGAAACCAGGTCTTAGTGAGCCGGCGGCAGCGGATGGAAGCGCCGTCGCTCAACGGATAAAAGGTACTCCGGGGATAACAGGCTTATCTCCTCCGAGAGTCCATATCGACGAGGGGGTTTGGCACCTCGATGTCGGCTCATCACATCCTGGGGCTGGAGAAGGTCCCAAGGGTTTGGCTGTTCGCCAATTAAAGTGGTACGTGAGCTGGGTTTAGAACGTCGTGAGACAGTTCGGTCCCTATCTGATACGGGCGTAGGAGATTTGAGGAGATTCGACCCTAGTACGAGAGGACCAGGTTGAACCAACCGCCAGTGCACCTGTTGTGTCGCCAGATGCATCGCAGGGTAGCTGCGTTGGGAAGGGATAAGCGCTGAAAGCATCTAAGTGCCAAGCCCACTCCAAGATTAGATCTCCCAGACGAAAGTCTATAAGACCCCTGGAAGATGACCAGGTTGATAGGTCACAGGTATACGTGTAGTGATACATTTAGCCGAGTGATACTAATAGGTCGTGCGGCTTAACCGTTAAATTTCTCTGTTAAGTCATCCCATTTGCTGCCCAACACAGCCTGTTGGGCGATACCGATCGGTGTCGATAGAAGTTACTATTCAAGTTTCCCGGTGATGATAGCGACGGGGCCACACCTGTTCCCATTCCGAACACAGAAGTTAAGCCCGTCTACGTCGATGGTACTGCACCCGAGACGGTGTGGGAGAGTAGAAAGTCGCCGGGTTATAAATACAAAGCCCTCCTGACAACAGTCAGGAGGGCTTTTTGGTGTGAGGAGACTGCATGTGTTATTGACTCTCACAATCCTCCGGACTATCATCTGAGGAGAAAGCAAACACAAGTGGTGGGAGACAGATTCTGAGATGGAATCGTTCATAGCCAGGCCTGAGTTGCTGAAGGAAGATTGTAGAGTCGAGGATCTGCTTGATGTTACGGACACCGTCGAAAAGTACGCTGGCTTCATCGCTGGCATTCAACGGTCGGGCATACTAGCGATCGTAGGACCTTATGGGTGTGGCAAGAGCACCGTACTATACCAAGTCGAGAAGATGCTCAGAGACCGCTTAACCTGGGTCAATTTCGATGCGTGGAAGTACCCTGACAGACGAGATCTGTGGGAAGGATTCGTCCTGGACGTGGCAGAACAGCTGGGCGATAAGGAGGCGGCTACAGCCGACTTATCAGGAGTGTCCAAGAAAGCTCAAGTCGGGTGGGGCACCGGAAAGGCGATAGCTGGGGTTGTCGGGCTGGATGGAGTAGTCAGCGGCCTTCAGGAGGCGTTCACCAAGCCGCCGGCCGTCCGCATAAGTGACATCCAGAGAATATTCACAGATCTTCTGAACTCTCGTGGTGACCGAATAGTGATCGTGGCCGAGGATGTTGACAGGTCTGGACCGAGCGGAACGTTCTTCTTGGAGACCCTTAGCCAGTTCCTGTCACAGCCAAACCTCAAGGCAACGGTATTGGTTGTGGCGCCAGTTGGACTGAAGGACTTTGAGGAACGCAGGGAGGCCTATAACAAGTGCGTAGACTGCTTTCTTGAGTTCAATCCGTCTCCTCCCAAACTGGATAGATTCGTGGCGGAAGCATTTGACCGAGGTCTCTTCGATGGGGAGTGGGTGCACGAGGATGCGCCTCAGATCAGGTGGACAGGAGCCGCACGAAAGGGGCAGGTAACGACGTTCCTCAATGAGTTTGTCAATAGGCAGCGCAACTTCACCATGAGAGAGGTGAAGCTAATGCTGCGGACAGCAAATGAGATTTATGGACAGCAAGCAAGTCAGGGATTAGAACCGGACTTCCGCGTGACGATAGCATTTGAGGCCGCAAAGCACATCAGGGTGGACTCGGGGGGGAGAGTGAGTCTATTTCACGAAATCCGCGAGACACGACGAGTGCCGGCGAACTCTCTAGTTGCTAGCTTTCTAATAAGCATGATCTCGGATCGCGACTCGATCATGTCTCGCGATCCAGTTACAGGTGAGGCACGTGTTATCACCAGCCAGACTACAATCGTCGCCGTGCCCAGAGCCAACGGTGTCAGGGATCAACCTTCAGTGCCTTGGATGGTATTTGGTCGGCACCGGGAGGACAAGAGCGCTGGTCTGTACATCACCGATTTCTACCTGGACTACTAGAGCCACTTGGGTAGATTGGCATCTCGCGG
The DNA here is from genome assembly GCA_035380245.1 of Candidatus Zixiibacteriota bacterium. Taxonomy (NCBI): domain Bacteria; kingdom Pseudomonadati; phylum Candidatus Zixiibacteriota; species Candidatus Zixiibacteriota bacterium. The sequence continues at coordinate 5,606 of DAOSXA010000008.1, forward strand.
CCTTCGCAGGAGCGACGTGTCTTGGGGCCCCGGGCACGAAAAGCAGCCATTGAGATAGTTCTGGGACCAGTTGAAGGAAGAAAAAGACAGGCTCCGGCCTACGCAGGAGCAACGTGTGCGGGGTGTCGGTTCTGCACACACAAAATCCCACCCGAGGGGTGGGGCACCTAAAAGAAGATAGGCTCGTGCTTTCTCGCAGGAGCGACGTGTGCGGATGAACTACGTTGAATACAAACAGCAGAGCAACATGCGCGAAAGCACCATTAGAAACGACGGAAACTACAATAGAATTCAGGATCAGTATGCACAGTATCTCCAAACATGACATCTTCACCGAACTGCACGCGGCAGTAGTGCCGGTGAGCGACATGAAGCGCAGTCAGCAGTTCTACGAAGATATCCTCGGTCTCGAATACGAGCGACCGGTCAACGAGAAGATGGTTCTGTATAGGGCCGGCGGCAAGGCGTTCATCGCATTACAGGAAGAAGAGCCGGATGAGGCTTCGGCTCAATCACAGAATGAGATCAATATCCCGTGCTTCGTGCTTCGTACCGATAACGCTTTTGAATGCCGACTTCATCTCCTCGGAAGTGGTGTGCAATGCTCCGAAATCAGGTACGGCGACTTCATCACCTGGATGACATTTTATGATCCGGACCACAATCGGATAGATGTCTGCCAATTCCTCGATGACTGGATCGATATCTAGCCAAAGCAATGTGGAGGTTGTCATCGGTTATCTTATTGATGTTGACAGGCGTAAGTGTGTTCCATATCATAAGCAAAAGAAACTCTGGTACAGTTGAATCTAACCATTAGGAGGGCTCGATGGAGGAGCAAAGCATCAATATCGATGAACGGACTATCGTAAAAGAGATCAGTCTGCCCATTTATCAAGCCAAATTCTGGCTCAAGCTGCTCGGTGTGGTCAATATGATCATGGGTATCCTGGCTGCCCTTACGCTTATTGGAATCATTATTGCCTGGTTGCCGATCTGGCTCGGCTATTTGCTGTTCAAGGCCGCCGGTTCAATCGATGGCGGCCAGATGAACGGCGATAAGAGTATGCTAATCGATGCGCTTAACAAACTTAAAACCTATTTTGTTATCAACGGGGTTTTGATGCTTATCGGTGTCGCCGGGTGGATTATCAGTATGCTCGTAGGCGGATTAGCGATGTTAGGTGGCTTGGGAAACATGTAGCAGAGATTACAAGTATCTTTGTCTCTGGCCGTGTAGCTGAAATTAAAAAGCGGACGTCCTTTTCGGGCGCCCGCTTTATTGTCTTGACGATCAATGCTCTAACGGTAGAACGAGCGGAAGGCTGTCTCTTAAAGTGGTCCAGAGGGCTTCGTTAAACCGTTTGGGTTCCTCTATCTGAGGAAAATGCCCGATGTTCCTGATAATAGTTACACCGAAAATATCCACCACTTCGCGATTCCCTGCAACATCGGTCGGATAACGGTTCGAGTTGATACACCAGATAGGGACATGAACATCCTTGAGGGCCGTTGCATAGTCATAGGTTAAGACGTTCGAGATCGACGGGATACCAACTTCAGGAGGCCGGGTTATCATTTCTTCGACGATCGGGAAGTAAATCAGCGTATCGGTCCAGGGCATCCATAGCTGACGTAAATACTCGCGTGAATAGCCGACGAAATCATCCCGGAGAGGTTTAAGGACCTCCGCAACCTGTTCCGGTGTAAAATGCTGTTTGAGTTCCTGAAGATTGTCGATACCGATCAAGGCGATGACACGTTCTGGTGCTTGTCGGGCAGCCTCGATCATGACCGCTCCGCCCATCGAATGACCGACAATGATCACATTATGCAGATCAAGTTTGTTCATAAGTGCTGCCACGTCTGCGCCAAAAGCCTGAACCGTATAATCTTTGCGATTGGTAGAGGACTCACCGTGTCCGCCCAGGTCCATGGTGATCACCTGAAAACTGTCTCCAAACACTTGAACCTGATTGTCCCAGAAATGACGGTCGCACATCCAGCAATGCACGAAAAGCAGAGTTGTATCACCGAGTGAGTGAACTTCGTATTTGATGTTGACACCGTCGTCGGTGGTCAGGCTGTCGACGCCGATCTTAATCGCTGCCGTAGGTGTTTTGTCTCCAGAACAGGCCAGTCCTATTAAAATCAGTAAAGCTGAAATCAACAGCGGCAAGATGTGTGTGATAAATTTCCTGGTATCTCTCATTATCGGTTTCCTCCGGTTATGATCTTTTTACCACTTCGATGATAACGATGGGGGGAAGGTGATGCAACGAAAATGGAGTCGTATGGACGAATACTCTCCGGACCGGGGAGGTATCGGTCTCGATGGAGTTCATCAACTTTTCTATGGTTCGATCCGGCGCCTTCAGGACTTGTTCAAAAGAAGTACAATATCATCAAATTCAACAGGTTAGACAGTCCTTTGACCGTCACCTTGGATTATTAGCTTGCATAGATATCGTCAAACGCCGTTCTTATATATATACACGGGTTAGATGACACATATCCGTCTGACTGATGGGCTCTGGGGCTGAGCCTTACATCCTGCCTGACATCGGATGAATAACTGCTAATAACAGACCTCAGAGTTGTCTGGGCCGATTCCGGAGGTCTTTGAGCATAACGGATAGCCACGGAGCGCATAACGCTTCGGACGAAGGAGGGCTTGCATGAACGAAAAGCGGATCATAAATCGAAAACGCTTGAATTACTACGTTACCGTTCGAGATAGGATAACCAATCAACCTCTGGGTCGAGTGGTGGATATTTCCGACTCCGGGATTCGGTTGTTCGGTGAAAATCAGGTTAAACTTGATGAAGTACTCCAGTTATCGATCGAACTCCCGAAGGAATATGAAATGAGTCGCCAGCTATTATTTGACGCCTCCGGAGTATGGAATACCCTTGACATGAATCCGGAGTTTCCGGGATTCTATGACACCGGGCTAGAGTTTGTTAATATCTCGGCACCTGACAAACAGCTTCTGGAGAGCTTGATCCGCGAATACACGCATCGCCCAGCTTAGGGGCGGCTCCGGAGCACACCCGGGTGGTTGTCATAGCCGGACCGAGGCGGGGAACGGCGCCGACCAGATGGTCGGTATAACCAATCCGGGAGGAGCACCGGCCCCGAGCAAAGGCCCCAGTCACGCATAGCGAGGCTGGGGCCGACATTTATCAGATAATAGTTATTTGGTATGCTTTTATCACGGGCTGGTAAAAATGGCGTTGCCCCAGCCTACGGCAACGAAACGTCCGCCTGTCCAGGTGACATCTTCAAGCGATCCGCTGTCGTAATATACTTGTCTCGTATAGGTTTCACCGTCAGACGAAATCACGATATTAAGCCCCACTCCAACGGTAACGAAACGCTTGTTGGAAGCAGCCACTCCGTTTAGCTGCACCAGATCATCGGTGTCGTCGACATCCCACAATTGCTCCGTCCAGGTTGCGCCGTCGGGAGAGGTATAAATAGATCCGTTTGCTCCCACCACAATGTACATGGAGTCGATCCATGCGATTCCGTACAGATCCAACGTATCGATCGGGAAGTCAATTTCGGACCAACTGGAAAGATCGGTTGTCGAAGCCTCAAGCATGGCTCCCTGTTCACCTACAGCGATGACTTGATCCCCGTGTGATGTAACAGCGTTCAAATGCTCCTGTTCAACGATACTGGTTTCCTGATGCCAATTAACCATGTCCTCGGTCGTGAAAATCGTTCCATAGCGCCCGACTGCCACAAAGCTGTTACCGGCAGCGGTGACACCAAGAAAGGTGTTGATTGTAGGCTGACTGGCAGTCCAGCTCTGACCGCCGTCCGTACTGCTCAGGACGGCACCCTGGTCGCCTACGGCTACGATTTTATCCGTGCCGAGATGAGCAATATCGTAAAGAGTGTATTCGAGGCCGCTGAAAGCAAGCCGCCAGTTCAGACCGCCGTAGGACGCCAGAATCGTGCCGTGTGAGCCGGCCGCCAGGCAAAGAGTGTCATCGTTCGGAAGATAGGTGACACCGTAAAGATCAATATCGAGACCGTCGAATTGTGTGGTCCAGGTAATACCGTCGGATGATGTCCGCACTCCCTGGCCGAGGCCAACAGCCACGAACAATTGATCGGAGCTAGACCAGACGACGCCCCGCAGATGCTGAGTGTAATCGGAACCGCGCAGAGTCCAGGTAATGCCGTCTTCAGACGACAGAACCAGACCGTTAAGACCGACTGCCACTATGCGGGTGTCGGAACAGGCGACATCGAATAAGTAAGCCCCAAGTCGTGACTCACGCAAGGTCCATATTTTGCCATCGGGAGAAGTGATAATATGGCCGTCCTGACCTACCGCAACGAACAGTCCAAAATCAGGCGACCAGGTAACATCGTATAACCAGGCATCGAGACTGGATGCCGCCAATGTCCAGACGCGGCCGTCCGCCGAAGTGATGATGGTTCCGCTGCCGCCAACAGCGACGAACAGTTCCTCTTCTTCGGACCAGGTTACGGCGTGCAGATTAGCTGAAGTAGCCAGTTCATCGACCGTACTGTCAGGCAGGAACCAGTTCTGACCTTGGTCGGTAGAGTGAAGAATCAGCCCTGATTCGCCGACCGCCAGCATAATCTCAGAATTGCCTCCGATCCCGTACATCCAGTCTTCGTCTTCCTCGATAGAATCGGGTACGGTCCAGGTGGTGCCGTCGGTCGAAATCCAAATGCGGCTGGAGTCGCCCACGGCTACGAAACGGTCTTCGATCCATTCAACGCCGTACATGTAGGTGGATGTTATGGAATCGGGCTGCTCCCAGAGAACTCCGTTGGTCGATGTCATGAATGTGCCGTCTTGTCCGACCGCTGCGAAGTGATCTCCCGAACAAGCAACGTCCATAAGATAGTTCGAGGTGCCGGTGGCACGAATAACCCAGCTTTCGCCGGGGATAGTGGACGTGCTGTCGGTACTGTCGTCATCACCACAGGACACCTGAAGCAGCATTATTACGAGACTAAAAAAGAAAACCATCCACGTATGTCTGCGCGTCATTCAACACTCCTTTGTCGTTTTAGCTTATACCGTCTCGGCTTAAAATCGTGCCTTTTGAAATTGAAGCCCGACACAGTACAACGGTCGATAATATTGACAAAAACAGTGTCCCGGGCAAGGAATTTAACTGTATCAGATGATATCAAACAAAGCTGCTTGACTTTGTTGTCGGACAGCGCTAGTAATGCAGCGACAATCAACATACTCAGCCTTGGAGACCAATGGGCAACAGACCGAGATCGCAATCCGGACGTCGACATGAACATACCGATTTTTCGGGTGAAGTTCGCTATGTCGGAGAAGAGGACCTTTATATGCTCGTGGAAGAGTCCTCGACGCCGCCGCTGGTGTTGATCCTCGACGGCATCCAGGATCCCCACAATCTTGGCGCCTGTCTCCGAACAGCTGACGCTGCCGGAGTGACGGGAGTGATCATCCCGCGGGATCGAACTGTGGCCGTAACCAATGTGGCCAGAACAGTTGCCTGCGGAGCGGCAGAAAAAATCCCGATTGCCCGAGTTACGAATCTGGCTCGTTGCCTCAAGCAGTTAAAAGATCTGGGTCTGTGGATTATCGGGACCGGCGATGAAGAAGCCCGGTCTCTGTATGAGGCTGATATGTCCGGACCGCTCGGGATCGTCATTGGAGCTGAGGGAAAAGGTGTCCGAAGGCTGACCCGGGAGTTGTGCGATTATCTGGTCAGTATCCCGATGCAGGGCTCCGTGAGTTGTCTCAATCTCTCTGTTGCGGCAGGAGTGACTCTGTTTGAGGCGGTCAGGCAGCGTCAAGCAAAACTGTAGATAACGGGGCTAAGCTAATAGGGCATAGGGGAGTACGTTGGTAGCTAAGGGTGGCAGTAACTTGTCGGAACAATCAAGTCTCTTTTAGTGTTGTTTTGGCGTGAGTTAAACGACAGCATAATCACAGGAGAGACTTCCGTGAAAACTAGTAAAATTGCTATTACTTTATTGAGTCTGATACTTGTCATTGGACTGACAACCAGGGCGGAAACATGGGATGTCGACAAAGCGCATTCTTCGGTTGGATTCAAAGTCTCACACATGGTTATATCCAGAGTGAATGGTAAATTCGACGATTTTAGCGCCACGATTGTCTTTGACGGCAGGGATCTGAAAAATGCCTCAGTTGAAGCCTCGATACAAATGGCTTCTATTGACACTGATAATGAAAAACGGGATGAGCATCTTCGTAGTGGTGATTTCTTCGATGTCAGCGTATACCCGACAATGGCTTTCAAATCGACAAAGATTGATCCGGGAAACGGCAATACCTTTAAGATGACAGGTGATCTGACGATGCGCGGGGTGACCAAACAGATTACTTTCGATGCCGAGTTCAACGGTATCCAGCAGGATCCCTGGGGTAACACCCGAGCCGGTTTTTCGGCAACAACCGTCATTGATCGTCAGGATTTCGGTGTCTCTTATAACTCAATGCTTGATAATGGCGGGCTGATGGTGGGCAACGATGTGACTATCATTATCGAGGTTGAAGCCGTTATGAATAAATAACGTAGATGTTCTACCAATAAACGGCAGAGCCCGTCGACTCGAAAGTCGGCGGGCTTTTCTCATGGAGGAGAATAACGGAAAGAGTTTTTTACGGTCGTGCTTGTTTACCGAGCCATTTTACGCATCAATCCCACAACAATGCCTGCTATATGGAATTCGCCTGAACTACGGTCTACGATGATTGGCTCGTAAGCGTCGTTTTCCGGTTGTAATCGAATCTGGTTTCCTTCGGGGAAATATCTCTTTACCGTGGCCTCACCATCGATGAGCGCCACCACGATATCTCCTTTGTTGGCCACCTGTTGTTTGCGAACGAGAACCAGGTCACCATCGAAAATCCCGGCCATTTTCATTGAGTCGCCGTTTACTCGGAGGGTAAACGAGTCACCTTTGGGCAGAAAAGTCAGGTCAACAGCGATATCTCCCTCAATGTTTTCAATAGCATCGATCGGGCGTCCGGCCGGGACAGAGCCGACCAGCGGTACGCGCCCCACATTTCCGACCAGGTCTCTAGCCAGGGCCAGACCGCGTGAAATAAGCGCTTCTTTCTTGATATAGCCCTTTTTCTGCAGAGCCGATAAATGGGTTCGGACACCGTTTGTTGAGTTAATTCCGAATCGAGCGCCAATCTCGCGTATTGTCGGAGAATGACCTCGTTCGCTGATTTGCTCCTGGATGTATTCAAGTATCTGCCGCTGTCGTTCGGTCAGAGAGGCTTTAACCAAGTTAAGTCCTTTCGTTTCCCGCCGTTTCATGTTCTCCCAAACTGTTCATATCGGTCGAAATTACTGGAGAACACGTTCTTGAACCATCATCTAAGTTATACTGCTCGTTTGGGCACCTGTCAATATATTTTAGTGTTTCCCGGTGTATTGAATATCACATTCTGATTGGATCAGCCTTTGGGATGGCTCTGCGGAGCCTTATATTGTTTCCTGTGTTTTGGTTTGTCATGATCCTGAGACTTGAGGGATTGTTGACAAACCTCAATCGCGGCAGAAACAAGCCCCGCCGTTACGTGTTAGATAACCTTAACCTCGCGTAGCGAGCGGCCTTGTGTCGCCCGCATTACAGTTATGTTTACTGAATATCCAAGTGTATGGCTTTTCCAACAGTCCCCTGAACAAGGAGGATAATTTGACTTTTAAGATAATTAAACCGACTGATATCCCGGATAATGTCTTCAAGCTTATTGGTCGGGATTGGATGCTTGTCACCGCCGGGACAATAGATAAATACAACACCATGACAGCTTCCTGGGGCGGATTCGGCCATCTCTGGAATAGGGATATCTGCTGGTGTGTGGTGCGCCCGCAGCGTTACACCTTTGGATTCATGGAGCAAGCGGACCGTTTCACCCTGTCGTTTTTTACCGAGGAGTACCGCGACGCCCTCAAATTCTGTGGGACAAAATCCGGCCGCGATCATGATAAGGCCACCGAGACCGGGTTGACACCGTTTTCTACCGAGTCTGGAGCAGTTTCATTTGAGCAGGCTCGACTAGTTTTGGAATGCCGGAAAGACTATATCCAGGATCTTGATCCCAGAGGTTTCCTTGATCCGAAAATCCATTCGGAGTATCCGAATAAAGACTACCATCGTATGTATCTGGGTGAAATAGAACGTTGTCTCATGAGAGAGGCATAACGTTGAATTACGCAGGCTGAGGAGCCTGTAATCCGGTATCTCTTCAAAATGAAAAAGCGCCGATCTAATCAAGACCGGCGCTTTGTCTTTTCGTATAGGGCAGACTGAAAGATTAACCCTCAGCCTCACGTTCGGCTTTGGCTTCAGCGATAATCTTCTGAGCCGCGTCGAACGGGACTTCCTCGTAATGAGAGAACTCAACCGAGTAGAAACCCTGTCCCTGAGTCATGGACCGTAGATCGACAGCATACTGATACAGCTCGGACTGGGGTACAGTAGCCCGAATGATCTGATTCTTGCCGGACGGGTCCATGCCGGCCACCTTACCGCGACGGGATGAAAGATCACCCATTACGTCGCCGGTGTATTCATCCGGAACGGTGACTTCGACGTTGTATATCGGTTCCAGGAGAACCGGTTTGGCATCCATGAAGGCTTGTTTGAAGGCCATGGAGCCGGCGATTTTGAAGGCCATATCGGAGGAGTCGACGTCGTGGTATTTACCGTAATAAAGGCGAACACGTACGTCAACGATCTGCGATCCGGCCAGACCGCCGTTGGTCATGGCTTCAACAACACCTTTTTCGACCGCCGGGATGAATTTGGACGGAATCACTCCGCCCTTGATTTCATCTACAAACTCAAAACCGGCACCACGATCGGTCGGTTCCATTTTGATATGAACCTCACCAAACTGACCGCGGCCACCGGACTGTTTCTTGTGACGATATTGTGTGTCAGCCTTGCCCTTGATCGTCTCACGATAAGGAATTCGCGGCTTGCACAACTCTACTTCAACCCCATAACGAGCCTTGAGTTTCTCGGTAAGAACCTCAATATGGGTTGGCCCCTGGCCATACAGAACCTGTTGAGCCAGAGCCGGATCGGCGATCAGCTTGAAAGTAGGGTCTTCTTCATGAAGCTTGGCGAGACCGTTGGCTATTTTGTCCTCGTCACCCTTCGATTTGCTCTTGATTGCTACATCCATTACCGGGTTGGGGTACACAGTCGGTGGAATGGTTAGCTTGACATCGGCGGCTGCAAGGGTGTTGCCGGTATGGGTACCTTTTAATTTTACCAGAAGAACGATGTCTCCGGCTATGCCTGAGGTTAGCTCGATACGGTTTTTGCCCTGAAGGGTGTACATCTGTGTTACACGCTCGGCATTTCCGGTTTGCTGATTGACGAGATCCTGACCGGACTTTAATGTGCCGGTGATCAATTTGACAAAAGTAAGATCTCCCAAGTGACTCTCGGACATGATCTTGAATACGTACCCAAGAGGCTTGGCGGAGGCATCATAGGCGATCTCGGATTTCTCTTCAGTTCCGGTTTTGACAACTTCAACCTTTCGCTCGGACGGAGCGGGAAGGAAGCGAGCCGCGAAATCGAGCAGGAGGGTAATCCCCATGTTTTTCTTGGCTGAGCCGCAAAGCACCGGGAAGGCTTTACCTGATTTGATACTCAGTTTGAAGCCTCGGGTAAATTCCTCCTCGGATAGAGTCCCTTCCTCGAAGTACTTCTCCATGAGGGCATCGTCACCTTCAGCGGCCAACTCTATCAGCTTCTCGCGCTGGGATTCAACGGCGTCTTTGATATCTGCCGGGATGTCGGTCGGTACGGGTTTCCCCTTATCGTCGAAGGTGTATGCTTTTTTACCGATAACATCGACAATTCCCTTGAATCCGGCTGATTCCCCAATAGGAATCTGTACCGGGGCAACCGCGTCACCGAAAGCTTCTTTGAGACCGGAGATGTTATTCTTCCAGATAACGTTCTCATTTTCCATCTTGTTCAGGAAGAAGCACCGGCTGATGTTCTGACTGTTGAACGCTTCCCATTGAATCTGGGTGCCGACTTCGACACCGGCTACGGCATTGATCAGCATTATGGCGGATTCGGCGACTTTGAGCGTGCCAAACAATTCGCCGATGAAATCCGGGTGGCCGGGATTATCAAGGATGTTCAGTTTAGTTCCCTGCCAGTCGCAAGCGAGCAGCTTCGATGTAAGAGTGGTGTTTCTGGACATTTCAGCGTCCAGATGATCCAGCAGGGAACTACCGTCATCGACGTTGCCGATGCGGGTATTGGCCCCGACCAAAAATGAGACAGTATCACCCAGGCTGGTTTTTCCGCAGCCGCGCTGTCCGGTCAGGCAGATGTTTCTGATTTTGTCGGTCGTGAATTCCTTCAACGGTACCCTCCGACGAGTCTAAGTTTATTCGGTCCAACGGTCTTTATGGCCGCCACATTTACGAGCTAAGCCATGCAAGATATGACTTAACTGGTGCACTGTCAAACGGTTTAGGCAGTGTAGGGGAAGTTTTTTCACTATCGTGAGATGGGGAAGTAGTATCCCCCAAAAGCAAAGCCCTGCCTTGAGTGGCAGGGCTTTGTAATGGTTAAGAAGTA
>DAOSXA010000009.1 GCA_035380245.1 Candidatus Zixiibacteriota bacterium
GACGAGGTCGAGCAGTTCCTCAACAACTGGGTCCAGGTCGGCCGCGCCATGTTCGGCGATTCCTCCAGAAGCGAGTAAACCACCACTGCCTTAAACCATCCCATCGGGCAAACGGATACATCGAGTCATTCAACGGAAAGTTCAGGGATGAATTCCTGAACCGGGAGGTTTTGGATACGCTGCCGGAAACCAGGGTATTGACTGCTTGCTTGCCGATGGAATATAATTAAACTTAGCTACATAGTTTACAGCGATACAGGCTTCCTGTCTTGGAATTGCTTTGCCTGTTAACGGTTGTCGATACTAATTAATAGTGACCTAACATTTGAATCAAACCAGATAATACAAATAACCAGGAGGAAACGATATGAATGTAATCTCATTCGAAGTTGAAGAATTATTTGGACGCAAAGGTACCATCTCTATTAGCCTAAAAGATAGCGCAACGATTGTCTTCGGCATTAATGGGTCGGGTAAAACCACTGTGCTCAAATTGCTCAATTCAATGCTAACAGGCTGTCTTTTCGAAATCCTAAATGTGAGTTTCAAGTCGCTCTCCCTTAACCTGAGTAATGGTAAGACAATTAAAGCCACTCGTGTTCAATCTATGAAAAAAAGGAGGCAAGGTACTTTTCCTTACGCCATTAAGCTTGAGCTGCTTGACACTAATAGTAACGTGGTACACTCTTCAAATATAAATATAAATAAATATATTGAGCTATCGGAGCGCATACCTCTAAATATGATAGAACACGTAATCCCAGAACTCAACCGAGTAAATCGACGTGAATGGATTGATATAACGACCAACAACATCCTTTCCTTTAATTCCGTTCTGGAGAAATACTCGGACCAACTTCCCTGGGCACAACCTAACATTGATATCGATTGGTATAGAACTTTGATTGAGAAACTCCATGTCAAGTTCATCCAAACTCAGCGCCTTATAATAATGAAGGCCGAACCTAATAATTACAATCATCGCAGCGGTCTTCAATATCAAAATGCTGTTATAGATCGCTCAGGACGACTTCGAACGCTCATCCGAGATAAACTTAATGAATCGATAAACCTGTCACAAAATCTGGACAGTACCTATCCAAGACGATTACTATTGAAGACAGGGAAACGCCTCACTGATACTCAGCTAAAGCAGCTTCTTGATGAAACAGAATGTCTTGGAGACAAGCTGCGGAAAGTTGATCTACTAACTGCGGGAGGCAATTTTGACATTCGCCTGGAGTCGATCGGCGAGAACAATCGACAAGCTATCTCACTGTATCTTTCCGATAGCGCTGAAAAGTATCAAGCACTAGAACCTTTTGCCGACAAGCTTCTCTTATTTCTCGATATTATTAATCGAAAATTCAAACCTACAAAGACAGTGAAGGTTGACGGTCAAACCGGTATCCATATCGGTTTGGCTAATGGCGATGAACTCCACCCTAACCTGCTAAGCTCTGGAGAACAGCATGAGATTGTACTTTTGTTGGACCTGATATTCTTCTCTTCTCCTGGAACGTTGGTTTTGATTGATGAGCCAGAAATATCCCTTCACATCGACTGGCAGAGAGAGTTTCTTTCTGATGTTGAAGCGATCGGCAAGGCTGCAGGTTTGAAATTCGTTCTAGCAACACATTCGCCTGCCATCATCGGGAATCGAGTGGATATCTGTCAGGAAATCTGAAATGGATATTCCCTCTTACGATGGCGCGGCGGCAGCCGCGGCCGTCTTAATGAGTCCGTCCCGGCGATCGTCCCCAATCCTATTTGTAGAAGGCACCTGTGAAGTGCAGCTGCTATCCCATCACCTTCCTGATTATGTGGATCAAATAATTTCTTGCGGTGGCCACGCCGGTGTGGAGGAAGCAATTGCAACCATTAAGAAGTGGGAAGTGGCTAACAGTACAAGGTTAAAAATTCTCGGCTTAATCGACAATGACTATGGAGTTCGTGATAGTCGACCACGGATCATAACGTCAGAGAACCGTGATGTTGAAGTCGATATGTACATGACAACGGCGGGAGAGAAACTCCTTAATGAGAAGGCCAGCTGCAAGAAATGTCCCAATCCACGGACCACCATCTCCGAAGCAATGCATCAACTTTACATTGTTGGCCTAACTCGGTATTACAACTCACAAAATGGCTGCTCGTGGAATATCAATAATATCAATCTTGAAAAATGCATTAATCCAGACGGAACATTTAACTCGGACAAGTTCCTAGTTCTCTTAGGACAAGAGAACGGCATCTCGATCGACACAATGAGATTGCTTCGAGACAGTCTGCGATCAAGTAGGGGTATCCAGACCCAACTAATCATCCGTGGCCACGATGTCTCCACGATCTTGGGGAAGTGGCTCCGTAATCGTATCGGTAACAGACAGAAAGCTGAAACTAGTTGGAAAGTTATCGAGGAAAACCTGCGCCTTGCCACAACGTACTCCGAGCTCTCGAAATACAACTGGGCACGTCGTATCAAGAAACATCTAATAAATTAGGTCACCATTAGATGAATCAAATTACACCTATGGGGCAGCCTGAATATAGGAGTGTCTCGTAGTGCCGCGATCATCGGGAGTAAACCATTTCGATACACTACGCTCGTGGAATGGGTCGCAGTCCCGAGCATTTGAGGAACTCTCTTACCAATTGCTCAAGTCAGACGTTCCATCCGGCTCACAAGCAATCCGGACTGGCAACCCAGATGGAGGCGTTGAGTGGTACGCGACTCTCCCCGATACCACGGAATGGGGCTGGCAAGCCAAACATGTTCATGGTATTGATGCACTACTGGCTGGAATGACTGACAGTGTCCAGCGCGTTGTTCGGGACCGCCCGGAATTGGTCAAGCTAACCTTCGTTATCTCCTGGAACCTAGCTACATCAACGCGAGGCGGCGAGCGCATCTCTCAGCGGCAGAAGTTCGAGTACAAAATCGCGTCATGGAAGAAGCATATTCGCGGTGCTAAGCGCATCGAATTCGAGCTAATCCAGGGGAGCGATCTCCTCGCAATTCTTGCTCGGCCTGAACATCGCGGTCGAGCCTGGTTTTGGTGGGAAACACCGGTTTTTGACTCCGGGTGGCTGGAACGACGGTTTAAAGAACAGGCCGCGGCGGCCGGGGAGAAGTATCGCCCAGACTTACAAGTTGACCTCCCTATAGAGGAAGATCTTAAAGCACTTGGCGCGACCCAATCAATATTTGAAGAATTCAAGCTACTACGACAAAAGGTAATATCTGCTGGCCATGATATGCATCTAGTGCCAATTGGGCCCCAGGATCTGGTTAAGTTACATAACACCGTTAGCCAATCGGCTAAACAATTGATCGACGCTTGCCAGAAGGTAATCCTTCAGGCGAGTATTAATGCTTCCTCGCTTGATCCACTAAAGAGCGCTTTGAGTGAATTCCTCTCCTCTGTGAGCAACGCTGAACAACGAGAGTTCGAGTTGGAGATAAAGTGGAGTAAACAACCACCGGAAAATCATGATGAAGAGCGCCAAAGGCCTCTGGCTGAAATGCATGGCTACTCGGTCCGTAAACTCCGTGATGCAGCTTCCGAACTTGAGTCGTTGCTGAATTCATCCGTTGGACGAGCTCTCCAGCAACGCAATTACCTTCTTGTCGGACCAGCCGGTTCTGGGAAGACCCATCTCTTCCTTGGCAGCGTCCATCAGGCTATAGAGGAGGGGCGACCAGCAGTTGTTTTATTTGGCGCAAGGTTCGGATCAGATAATCTTTGGGGAAGCATCTGCGACCAACTCGGGCTTAAACCTATTGGAGCAGATGTCCTACTCGGGGCAATGGACGCTGCTGGTGAAGCATCTTCTGTGTCGGGAAGACGCTTCGTCCTGCTAATCGACGCTCTAAATGAAACTGTTCCGCCTAATTTCTGGGTAAGACACCTACCTACTCTACGAGCATCTATCGCGCTTTGGCCGCATGTCTCACTGGCGGTGTCGTGCCGAGACACGTACTTGGACGTTGTCGACGATGACAACGAGCGCTCCCAATACGTGCTCCGCAAACATCCTGGCTTTGCAGGTCGAGAGGTAGAGGCAACACAGAAATACTTCACCCACTACAACCTTGAAGCCCCGTGCATTCCGCTGCTTGTACCCGAGTTCAGTTTACCCCTCTTCCTAAAAATGTACTGCGAGAGTCTGCGTGACTCCAGGCAGAGCAACTCTGCAATTGGACATGAGGGACGCGTTCGGATCTTCGATCGATACCTCAGTGTAAAGTTGAAGCGAGTCGCACACCTTCTGAGACCTACCGCAGCATCCACATACGAAATTGAGCACGCCAAATCATGCGTATCAAAGGTCATTGATGCTTTACTTGATGAGTTTGCACTGACCGGCCGAGAAGGAATTTGCGTCGAACGGGCTGAGGAACTCGCCACAACAGTTATGAACGGGACGTCTTACGATACCGCCAACATACTAGGAGCGCTTCAGAACGAAGGACTCCTGATACGAGAGATGCTCTATCTGGGTGGAAACTCTATGCAGGATGGGTTCTGTATCGTATTCCAGGCCTTTGCTGATTACTTAATCCTACGCAAACGTCTCTCGGCTATCGAGGACCCAATGAACGATGCGGACCTGCGGCGGTGGCTTCTTGACGATTGCAGTTTGGGAATCGTTGAGGCGGCAGCTGTGGCACTGCCGGAACTCTATGACACGGAGCTTCCAGATTTTCTGGGCATAAGCGCCAAGTCGATGGAGTTTCCAGACAGTGACGACGACGGTAGTCGTCTTAGGTCAATACGTGCACAGCGCGTCTTTCAGGCGGTTTTTGAGACATTGCCCTATCGGGACGCTAGAGCTATCACCGAGAGAACCATAAAACTCTTTAATCAAAGCTTTCTGCTGATCACGCCGGATAAACTCTTCCGAAAGCTTTTCCTCATGGCACCACAGCCGGACAACCGTTTGAACGCTGAGGCTCTCCATCGCTATCTAATGGGATTCAAAATGCCCAAGCGGGACTCATTCTTCGGCTTCGCCACTTATCACGAAATCTTTGATGAATCTAGCCCGATAGCCACACTGGCTCGATGGGCTGCGCTCGGACCCTATCCTAAATACGACCCACAGGTCATTGAGTTGTCGTGTGTACCACTTATATGGCTGTTATCATCCTCGAATCGTTTCATGCGTGACTGGGTAACGAAGGCATTGGTTCAACTTCTCCGAGGACATCTAGACGTTGCACGTCGGCTAGTTGAGCGTTTTTGGGAAATTGATGACCCTTACGTAATTCAACGAGTCGTTGTCATCGCCTACGGAGCCCTCATGCGCAGCAATCCGTCTGATCATAAGGACGCCAAGAAGTTAGCAAAGGTGATTTGGAAACTTGTTTTTACTCATCCTATCCGAGCCGATGAGCTGATGCTTGACGCGGCAAGGGGTGGGGTTGAGTGGGGAGTTGCGCATAACCTCCTTCCTAAGAAGGCACTGATTGACATCAGGAGACCTTACAAGCTCGCACCACCAAGAGGAGTACCAACAGAGGCAACGCTTAAAAAGAAATATGGCTTTAACGAGGGACAGCCCCCCAATGAAAGTTACAGTACGATCCGTCTATCGCTCTGGGAACTGGGTGACTTTGGACGCGACGTTGTAGCATCTGGCATTCAAAACTTTTCGCGCTATCGTTGCGAGGAGGAGTTTCCCGAGAAGGAGCACTGGCCGGAGCCACGATTCATAAAAAGCAGATGGGTAGCCTTCAAGAAGGCACTCACTCCCAAACAACGTGAGGATCTGGGAAAGTTTTTAAAGGAAACCGCAGAATCAAAACCAGCTAAATCTTCGGAATTCTGCCGAACTCTAAACGAAAAACAAGCAGAATTACTGCGCTCGGTTTGGAAACAACCATCGAGACGGCGTTTGCGTAATGATGAATACCCAGTGGATAAAGCCCTGCGCTGGGTCTTTAAACGGACCCTAACTCTCGGGTGGAGACCCCAACTGTTCGGCTTCGTGGACCATAGGATCGCCCAATCGCGCGGAGGTCGTGAGGCGCATAAGAGTGAACGATGGGGTAAAAAATATCAATGGATGGCATATCATGAATTGTTGGCTCGTATTGCCGACAATTTCCAGCCTGTTCGGCAATGGGATGCCTCCAAGCCGTATGAAGGGCTATACCAAATCATCGCCGAACGGGAGATCGACCCTAGTCTACCCCCAATCGACTACCGCGGCTTTGTAGAAGGTGGAGGAGAAGGCAAGCCTACTTGGCGACCCGCTCCAATTAGAGTTGTCGATTGGCCACCAAGTCAACCTGACTTCAAACAGTACGGCGGAAGCATCGAGCGGTTCCTCTCCGACACCGCATCTGAACCTACACTCGATCATATGAGCTTTGTAACAGATGCGGAAAACGAGCGATGGTTCCTGCTCTCTGCCTACTTCTCACAGGGCGATCCATCTGCGGACAAGCGTTGGCTCGGTCTTCAGCAGGTTATTGCACTCGACAGCTGGCTGACGCCACGCGATCAGACTAGGCTACTGTTGCCACATTTACTAAAGCTCGAACAGTCACATCGTTGGGACTTAATCGATGACCAGGGGCACGTCGACTGCTGCTATGCTGGTGAGATAGGTTGGACTCCTCATAAATGCTATCACCAACAGGCAAAGTTCAGGGAACTAGTCGACGGAGAACAGCGCTGGCAACTTGTCCCCACCGTCGAAACAGTCATGTGGGAGGGAAACAGCACCGACTGTTCAATTGGCGATTTTGTATTTGCAGCGATGCCATCGACTTTCATTCAGGCCAAGGCGAAACTTATACTGGACGAGCGAGGGCCTTCGTGGTGGGATACTACCGAAGACGTTGTTTTCATGAATTATGGTGTTGATGAGCCCATCAGATGCCGCAAGTCGCTTCTGGTTCGCGGCACCTGGCTTCAGAAGTTCCTCACTGAACACAATCTTGAATTATTGGTTAGGATCTATTGCGAACGGCGATTGGTTGACAGCGATCACCGACAGCATCATCCATCCCAAATCGTCTATTCTGCTGCGCGGATCAACGCTGATCTCAATATATTTATTTCCAATGATCAAGTACGCAAGCAGTTATGACGACGATCTAGCTCGCCAAAAGTCCTCGCGATTATTCTCGTTTATCCCATGGTGCCCCACACCCTGAATCCCAGTAGTGTCCCAACATTAGTCGAACAATGTCAATTGGTTAGGGAAACCGGGGTTGTCAAAAGTGTAATCGGAATCTGTAAGTACTTGCAGGAGAGGAGACTTCTCGAAAAGGGATACGCTCAAAATCTGTAGAATAGTGTAGAGAGGAAGGTTGATTCGGAGTCGTTTCCGGATGATGGCGATAAGCAGATAGGTACTGATGGACTTGATGTTATGGTTGCTTTCGTACCTTCGAACAATGGGATAAAATTAGTGCCAAGAAAGAGACTGCATCAACTGGGAAAAGATTGTTGTGCCGATATACACGCTTAACCTCCTTGTTGTTCAGGGGGCGTGAGCGTATAACCACATTCAAGTCGAAAATAGGGTTTTTTAGACTTAACTTCATATTAAAGAACGAGTTGCGATATTCGACAGATCAAACGCTGGGACACTACTAGTTTGACCTAATAATAGTATTCAGTAGAAAACGCCCCGCCTCGGCCTCTGGAGATTTCTGCACCTGATTACTCTGATTGGGAAATTTTCAATGGGGGAATCAAAGCCCACATCCTAAACCCTCTGCTCCCCTCTCCCCTCCATGACCTACATGCCTATATGTGACAACGGTTTCAGAGGCAGACGCCATCAAAGGGGGAGAGAAGCCATGCACTATATATCTATGATCGTTGCATCTCTATTTTTGCTTGTTTGTTCCCTGCAAGCGCAAGTTCACCAATCTTGCAACCCAATCGCGTCTCCAGAGGCCACTCCATCGACAATTTCGTATGAAGGAGGCAACGGCACTTCTTTTTCCGAAGCCGTTGTTATAAAAGGCGCTCCGAACTCAGATATCGGAGTTCCAGCCGAATATGACTGGTTAGCTAAAAATTATCCCGGCTATCGGATGTTTAGGCAAAGAACGGTAACAAACGACGGGAAATGCTACGACATTTTATACATTACCAACGCTCGGGACGCGGAAATAACTATATACTTCGACATAACAAATTTTTTCGGCATGTAATCGCACTCCCGGAAATAGGGTTATCCCCAGAGGAAAGAATCTATGCAGAAATCGGCGCGCGGTGTCTGCCTGGCAATGGCGGCCGGGCTGCTGGCGATCCACGGCGCGGGGGCGGAGCCCTACCGCCACGCTCCCACCGGGATCGTCTTCCCGGATAGGCTGGCCGGGCTCGAAAAAAAGGCGGATATAACCGACTTCGAGCCGGACTACCCCGGCTTCGGCATCAGCGTCGGATACAACGGACCGGGCATCACGGTTACGGTGTACCTCTACACGCTGGGGATAAAGCGCATTCCCGCCGGCCCGGATTCTTCGATCCTGAAGGAAGAATTACAACATGCGGAGGGCGACATCACGACCATGGAGGAGAGGGGTAGCTATGCCAACGTGAAGAAGATCTCCGAAGGCAAGGCCCCGCTGAACGTAAACGGTTCCGGGCCGGTAGCCCTCTACGCCTACTACCGCTACACGCAGAACGGAAAATCCCGCGTGTCCTATCTCTACCTGACGGGGTTCCGCAACCACTTCCTCAAGATTCGTTTCACCTACGACAAGGACGTTCGGCTGACCGCCGAAAGAACCCGGATACAATTCCTGGAGGAGTTCAGCCGCATCCTCGGTGCCGGTGCCGAGGAAACGCCCAAGCAGGAAGTCCCGGCGCCCAAGTGATCGGATTATCTCTTGTCGCTGGATGGCGAAAACGAATCGGCATTCTGAAACATATCTTGAAGCAGTGATGCGACGGACTCCGAATATGCTGGTTGCCTTGATTATATGGGCTATCGGCTCCTCACTGCTGGCTTTGATATATCTGCTTTCACTCAACTATACCGTCATCGTTGCGGCCCTCATCGTGATAGCCGTCGCGTTAATCGGCAGTGTCGCCGCATATGCCGCGAACCGCCGACGATGGGCTTGTTTTGCCGCTGGGGTCCCGGCGTTCTTGGCCGTTTGCTGGTTCCTGATCTTTGTCGTAGTCTATTTTTTCCGTTCCGCTTAAAGCAATCTGACAGCCTGGTCTGCCCCGCTGCCGGGAATAGATCCCCTTGACTATGTAGCCCATGTGGGCTACCTTTATCCCGTAACGATGGAGGATGAATATGAGCAGAACCGCCACAGTCAGAGCGCGAATCGAGCCGGACCTGAAGGCCGACGTGGAGAAGGTGCTCGATCGTGTAGGCTTGAGCACAACGGAGGCGATCAACCTGTTCTACCGTCAGATCCGTCTGCGCCACGGGCTCCCCTTCCCCGTCGAGATCCCGAACGAGACCACGCGGCGGACCTTTGAAGCGACCGACCGCGGAGAGGATCTCCATGCATACGGGAGTCTCGATGAAATGTTCGCGGCGCTCGACAAATGTTGAAGCTCAAAACCACGACCCGTTTCGAGAAGGACTACAAAAAGGCCCGGACATCGGGCCGAGACATGTTCCGGCTCAAGCGGGTCATGACGTGGATCGCCGACGAGGAGCCCCTCCCGCCCGAGCTACATGACCACAAGCTCATCGGGAATTATCGAGGTCGACGGGAATGTCACCTCGCCGGCGACTGGCTCCTCATTTACAAGATCGAAGATGACAGCGTTATCTTCGAGCGCACGGGAAGCCACTCCGATTTGCTGAGGAAGTAGGCGCGGATATCGCACCGCAGGCTATTCGCCGCCAGCGCGCCGAAACCCTCGGCGCGGGCGTTCGATAAAAGAGAAGACTAAGCTACTTCTCCCAGTTCTCGACCTGCAGATCCGGAACGCGGCGGAATTCCCGCTCGTTGTTGGTTACCAGCGTCAGCCCCAAAGCCAGCGCGTGCGCCGCAATCATGGTGTCGAGCGGTCCGATACGTTTACCCCGAGCTTCGAGTTCCGACCGGATACGGCCGTATCGGTCGGCAACCTGGTCGTCGTACGGCATCACCGTCATGGGTGTCATAAACTCGGCCAACGCCAGCTTGTTCTGCTTGGGGGCGGCGCTCTTGGCCACCCCGTACTCGAGCTCGCTCAGCGTAATCGCAGAGACGCAGACGTCGTCAGGCCGCAACCTTGTCAGCCTGCGCAACAAGTGGGGAGAGCGTTTCCGGATCAACTCGATGCAGATATCGGTATCGAGCATGAACCGCATCACAGGCTTTTTCGTTCCTGCTGCTCGGGCTGAACACGGCGCGTCATGAAATCGTCCGAAAACTTGTCCAAGCTGTTCACCAGGGGCCCCCAAGGACTTTCTTTCGAGAAGAGAATGACGATGTCCTCAAACTTTTTTACATACACCTCGTCCCCTCGAAACCTGCACTCTTTCGGCAGACGCACGGCTTGGCTCCGGCCGTTCTCGAACAGTTTCGCTGTTTTCATGGCTGTCTCCTTGGTATCTATCATGATAGATACCATTTTGGCGCAGCGGCCGTCAATGTCATACTCCGCCGAACGACTATGTCGACTCCGCTCATTCCCCCTTTGTGGTGAGAAGCAAAGAGCAGAGAGCATGGGGCATAGGAGGGTTCAGGGTTCAGGAAAACAGGAAAGAGCATGGGGCAGAGCATAGAAAAAGCCACGGCCCCCTTGGGGTTCAGGGGGGAAGCAGGGAAGAGCGTAAATCCGTCATTGCGAGCGAAGCGAAGCAATCTCCATATATTTGAACTGCTCCAGAGATTGCTTCGTCGCTAAAGCTCCTCGCAATGACCTCAAATATCCCGGGCCCTATGCTTACCCAAAACCCTTTCCCTATCTGTGTAAACCTGCCTGCCGGCAGGCAGGTCTGTGGACTGCTTCCGAGGCCGAGGTGGTGGGTTCCTGAACCCTCACTTTCCCTATACTCCATGCCCTATGCTCCTATGATTGACAGCGGCCCATCGATCAGGCTATTGTAGTATGACTACGCTATCGATGGAGGTATCGGCATGCATTCAGTCGTTCTGTCGCCCAAATATCAGGTGGTCATCCCCCGCCCGGTGCGCAAGGCCATGAACCTTCGCCCCGGCCAGAAGCTGCAGGTACTCGAATACGAAGGCCGCATCGAGCTGATCCCCGATCGGGACGTCGCCGAGCTGCGGGGATTCCTGAAAGGGATCGATACCGGCTTCGAGCGCGAGGGGGACCGGGTATGAACCTGGTGGATTCCTCGGCGTGGTTGGAGTACTTCGCCGACGGTCCCAACGCCTCTCACTTCGCGCCCGTGGTGCAGCAGCCCGACCGGCTGATCGTGCCCGCCGTCGTCATCTACGAGGTCTTCAAGGTTGTTTTGAGGGAATCGGGCGAAAACGCGGCCATGCAGGTATGCGGCGCGATGCAGAAGGGCCGGGTCGTCGATCTCGACCTCAAGCTGGCCCTGGCGGCCGGCAAACTGAGTCTCGCCCTTTCCCTGCCCATGGCCGATGCCATGATCCTGGCGACCGCGCGCGAGTTAGGCGCAACGATCTGGACCCTGGACGCGGACTTCCGGGAGATCCCCGGCGTGAAATATTTCCCCAAGAAGTGACGGGAACAGCCGCTATATATTACTGTTATCTCTGCAATATATGCAGAAGTAATAATGCCAGAAATCCTGAAATCTTTTGTTCTCGAAGTATTGTGAGAATTCCTAAATATTTTCCCAATTGAATGATTTTTGCATTAAGGAGACAAGCAAATGACAAACATAGAAATCGTCACTATCCTTGCCCTCATCCTTAACCTGGGCGCATTAATTGTTGTAGCCATACAAACCCATTTAACCGGCAAAGCACTTCGCTCAGCGACCATTTCCACTACTTTGTCAATAAAAACTATGCAGGTCAATATGCTTCCGAGTGCAGGATGGCTAATAGATATTACTTGCAAATTTAATTCCTGGATTAAAAATCTTAATGATACTATTAATATTTGCAGAAATATTGAGCTTACAAAAGATGCAAATCATCTAGAGAAACTTGCCAATGACAGCAGTATATATTGTACTGGACTGCTTCATTCGCAATTTAGAAAACATGCTCCCCTATGGCTCATTAACATTGGTATCGCTGGGGCTCAATATTATTATAATGCAAAATCATTACAAACTTGCCTATGGCTTCCTTCTAAAAATACCCCTAATTTTGAACTTATCCCACCATTTATTCAAAGATGCGAAGATTCAATCTACTGGCTCAATGAATTATTGACCTTTTTAGATGATGTAATACCAAAAGCATATTTAAATGCCCCTGCTAGTATAAATGAAGATAGATTCTTTCTATAGATATCGAGTAGAAGGCCCACACAGTACATCCATATTTCTCTCTCCTTGCGCGTACTGACGAATAGCAGAAGGTGCTGCTTCCTATCGCAAGCAACACTGCGGTATACTCCATTCGCGATCTTATCTACGATTGCTCGATGTAGTGGGTGACTCATGCGTCTCTCTCCTCTGCCGAACAGCCTACTGAGCAGTCCTTCTCGGAGGGATGGTCCTTCTGGCTGTTTTGGGGGCTTGCACCACTGGTCCCTGCCAGAACTGATTTATCTCGGACCATAATCAGTAACCTCCCTATGCGCCCGTTTCAGCCCATCGAGAACGTCGCAGCGCCGCCCACGACGAGACCATCGGGCCCCTCGCCGTCGAGCCGGGTTGTTTTTTATGCCCGGAAGGGTTACCATCGTAAATAAAACAGTTTCCGGGGAGCGCGCCAATCGCAGTAACCAAGGACGTGGTATGAAAGAAAAATTAACGAGAATCGTGACGGCAGGTTGCGTGTTGGCAGGACTTTTATTAGTGGCCGCACCGGTTACGTCGGGCGCCGATCCCGAAGAGTATTTCGAATACGAATTGACATACATAGGCGGCACGTATCAGGTCACTATCACCGGTTACCTCGGTCCGGGCGGGTACGTGCAAATTCCGGACAGGATTGAAGGCTACTGGGTCGTCACCATCGCTTCAGCCGCTTTCGAAGGGAACACCGCTCTACTCGGTGTTTCAATCCCCGACACCGTGGGCACTATCGGGTCCGGTGCATTCCGGGGTTGCACCGGCCTCACGAGCGTTACCATACCGGATTGGGTCTTAACGATCGAGGAGGGAGCGTTTGCGAGTTGCACCAACTTAACGAACATTACGGTCAATCCTCTCAACCGAACGTTCTACAGCGTCAGCGGGGTATTATTCACAAGAAAAGATCTGCTGAATCAAATTAAACTTGTTCAATTTCCGGGGGGCAAAGCCGGGCATTATGACATACCCGATGGTGTGACCCACATATTGCCGGAAGCTTTTTGTGGCAGTTCGAGTTTGACCACCGCCACAGTTCCCGCCGGCCTTACCACAATCGAAGGCGGAGCGTTCCGGGAATGCCCTCAGCTTACCGGCCTTTATTTCAAAGGACCCGCTCCCGGCTCCGGAGAGGATGCGACTGTTTTCGAAGGGTCCGACACTGTCGTGCTGTATCGTTTGGCTGCCAGCAGCGGCTGGCCGGCGATAGGGGACTTGTGGGACGATCGCCCGACGGCATTATGGAGTGGAATAATACCGACGCCGACGGCCACCCCGGCCCCTACCCCGTTCAACGCCGTCGACAGCGGCGATTATGACGGCGACGGGACCTCCGACATCGGGATCTTCCGGCCCGAGACCGGCTTGTGGGGCATTCGAAGCGTCAGCAGCTTCTATTTCGGGGGACCGGGAGACCTGCCGGTCAGCGGCGACTACGGCAACGACGGAACGTCCGACCCGGCGATATTTCGTCCGACCACGGGGTTGTGGATCGTCCGGGGGATCACCCGGGCTTATTTCGGGGGCGCGAACGACCTGCCCGTGCCCGGGGACTACGACGGCGACGGACGCTGTGACCCGGGGATCTTCCGGCGCAGCTCCGGCCTCTGGTCCATCCGAGGGTTCACCCGCTGCTACTTCGGAACTACGGAAGACGCCCCTATTCCGGGTTACTTTTCCGGTGACCGGCCCAAGAACATCGCCGTTTTCCGGCCGACCACCGGACTCTGGGCGGTCCGGGGGCTGACCCGGTTTTATTTCGGAACCTCGGGCGACGTCGGCCTGGCCATGGATCCGGTCGGGACGGGAACGGACTCGGCCACCATTTTCCGCGGCGGGGACGGGCTCTGGGCTTCGAGGAACCTGACCCGATTCTACTTCGGAGCCGGGGGAGACTGCCCGGTTCCCGGCGATTACGATGGAGGAGGCTCATCGGACGCGGCCCTGATGAGGCCCGCGAGCATGCTCTGGGTGGTGAGGAACCTGACCCAGGCGTATTTCGGACGCGACGGGGATCTTCCGGTGACGGGGCGACCTTGCCGCCCCCTGACCCCCACGCCGACGTCGTCGCCTTCCCCCACACCTCATACCGGTACCCCCACCCCCAGCCCGACCTCGACCCCGATCACCCCCACGCCCACGCCCAGCGTCACCCCCACCGGGGTGGGGGTGACGCTGGGCGTGGGCGTGGGG
>DAOSXA010000010.1 GCA_035380245.1 Candidatus Zixiibacteriota bacterium
CGCATGGCGTTTTGGTAGGCTTTGTCGGCGGCCACCTTTTCGGGAATCTCCTCGCGGATGAGCTCATTCCACCAATCTTCAAAAAGGTCCGGCAGGACCTTTTCCAGAAAACGCGCAAGGTTCTTTGACGCTTCGCCCAAAAGGTGAGCCATGGATGCCTGCATTCTGTTTGTCTGGTCCACCATTATCTATTCTCGATTCATTTTTCGCCTTGATCCTGATCTAACCGTTGACATCAAGTTCAGTGATGAGGCCATTGAGATCTTCCTTGGCCTTTTGAAGAATCAACTGAGCGCATTCCATGCAGTAATTGTTCTTTGCCATGTTTTCCTTAATGACCAAGCACTTGTCGCCTTTGCATATCACGTGTCCCTTGTTGCGAGAGCATTGTCGCCGGCGTTGGGCGGTTTCGAAGCAGGCGGATACGAGAAGGCGTTTCAGCTTGGGCATAGGTCATCTCCTTGAAAGGCGATCCTGGATGTCGGATTGGACCTCGTCGCCGATCTGGTCAATCTGGCCCAAGACCTCCTCAAGTCTCTCCAATGGAATCTCGCCCCGGGTTCCAACGTCGGCCTCGAGTCGCTCATTGACGAAACGGTTCACGATCTGGATGACCGCCGCGAAGTTGTTGACGCTTCGAAGCTCGGGATAGGCCAAAGCAATGTTACGTCCATTGATCGAAGCGCCAATCGCGGTCACGACGCGGTTAGCCAGGGTCCGGGAACGCTCATTAAGCCTTCGGCGGGCTTCCTGGCGCCGACGCTGAGGAGTCACCGGAATCTCACGAGGCTCCATGCTTTCCCTGGTTCGCGCCTGGATGAGGCGCTGACGGAGGTTGTCTCGGGATAGTCCGAGCGTTTCCGGATCAAGACCACGTCTCCGGAATTCCTCTATCAGATCGTCGATAACGGCGTCGTCCATCGGGTCCAAATACGCCTGCTCGACGAAATGACTGATGATTTCATCTTGGACCACCATATCCGGGGTAAGACGTCGTCTCCGGCCTGGTTCATCGGCAGGTGGACGCTCGTCGCCGGATTCAAGCCAGCCTTGGATTAGTTCTTGGTCTTCTCGGTCGATGCGCCTGAAGTCGTCCCAATGTCGGTCGATGTTGAGTCCCACGTGTGAGACCGCTATTCCCCGGTTGTCGAGGTGCTGCGGGTTGTTTTGGTGGATCACCCGCATGACCCGACCGATGAACTGGACATAGGGCGATAGAGACCGGAATGGTTGAAAGATCGCCGCTACACTCAAATTGGGATGGTCGAATCCCTCCCCAAGCATTCGGACCTGAACGATGCAATCGATGCGGCTTCGACGCAAATCTTGGAGCACCTCCTCGATCTGGTCCGCCGGCATGTTGCTGTGGATTTCACGCGCGTTCAAGCCGCGCTCAGCATAAAGCGAACGAACTTGACGCGAGTGGTCCACCGAGCAGGCGACAGCTATCAGCTGATGGAAAGTTCCTGACTGTCGTAGGTGTTGAAGCCATTGGATGCTGGCGTCCACGATGGACCGGTTGCATTCCGGGGCCAGGGCCACACCTCGGCTGAACCATTCCTCGTCCCGCAGCTGAAGGACCTCTTCAAGCGTGTGATGTCTGGAATCCCCCCGATAGGTGAAGAATATTTCCTGTGGAGCAACATTCACTGCGGTGATCTGCTTGATATACCCCCGCACCATGGCTGTGCGGAAGGGATATGCGTAGACCACCTCACCAGCAATCTCGCGGCCATCGCCTCTGAATGGCGTGGCGGTCAGGCTCACGACTTTGGCGTTGGGGAATCGCTCAAACACGCGCTCCCAGCTTCTGGCCACATTGTGGTGACCCTCGTCAACCATGATCAGGTCGAAAAAACCATCTGGGAAAGCAGGCAGCCATCGATCAGCTCGACTCGCCAACTGCTGGATGTTGGTTACAACGATATGGGAGTTTTCGCAGTCGTGGATATTCGCATCCTGACCGTCCAGGACGGCCGTGTACGGGCCATGATTTACGTCGGTGAGGACACGCGTAAAAGTCCAGAAGCAGTCCCGCCCGGCAATATCGAAAGCCGTAGAGATACCTCGGCGTATCTCAAGGTTCGGAGCGATCACCAGAACACGACCCTGGGCGATACCGAAGGGAAGCAGAGCCATGAGCCCCGTTTTGCCGCAACCCACTGGAATCTGGAGAATAGCGTGCTCGGAACTGTTCCGAAAATGCTGGCGTGTACGGAACCATCCCTCGACCTGGGGATCGCGTAGGTCGGGATTACCCTGGATATACGCCTGGGTGTCGTTAAAGAAACGTGCTATTTCATCATTCGTCATTTGCGACCTCAGCCTCCTCTCTGATCTTTTCGTAGACCTCCTTGAGGAGATGCTTGCTGACTGCCTCCCGGAATTGATCTTCGTTCATAAATTTCGCTGTTATCTCTTCGTTCTGGTCCATTCGGTCTATAAAGAGCCCCTCCAAAGCCTTGCGAAAGACGTAGCCGAAGTTTTCCATCGTGTTGGCGAGCGCTGCCTGGCGGAGGTTGCTGTCAGATACCGCGTCCTCCCGGATCGATTCGAAAAACAGCTGGTCACCCGGACGGAAATCCGTCCCGAACCGTTCATTGAGGATGTCAATCAGCTTGGACAGCTCGATCTCGTCTCCCCGGGCAACCCCCGTTCCTACTGATGTGGGGCCTGAAACCTCGTAGCGAGCGCCGGCCTCCATAACGATTGACCCTTCGCCGATCTTCTGCAGGCGGTAATACTTCAAAGCCACATCGTCGTTGAAGTTGTAGACCGGGCCCCGGTCGCCTCTTGGCAGCTTGGTCAGCAGGAACCGGATGTACGAATAGAGCTTTTCGAGGTCGGTATCCTGGAACGGGATCACCTGTGACATGAAGGAATAAAGGTTCCTGTAGGCCACGAGCGTCTTGCGGAATTCCTCCCGGACATCCTCGTCCAGGTCGTTATAGCGCCCCACCGCCGGATCGATGCAGGCATTCATCCTGGCATGATCCGCCGTTGTCTGGTTCGGCTTGGGCTTGTAGAAGACCTTGCAGAACTCCTCGACCTCGGCCTTGTAATAAACCTGGTGGCCGTCGAGTTTGGCTTGCAGTTCATATAGCTGCTGGGGTTCGGCACGCTCACCGATGAGCGTCTGCTCATAATAGGGCTGAAAGGCCTTGAGAATTTCATCCGGCTCATTCACGAAATCCAGGACAAAGGTATCCTCCTTGCCGGGATGGGTGCGGTTAAGGCGCGAAAGCGTCTGCACGGCCTGGATGCCGGACAGGCGCTTGTCCACATACATCGTGTGAAGGAGGGGTTGATCAAAGCCAGTCTGGTACTTCTCCGCGACGAGCAGCACCTGGTATTCCTCTGTCCCGAAACGCTCGGGCAGTTCTTTTTCCTTGATGTGCTTGCCCTGGACATCCACGTTCATGCCGGATTCCGTGTATTCTACACCCGCAGCGTCCGGGTCGATCACGGTCCCGGAAAAGGCCACCAGCGTCTTAATGCCGGTGTAGCCTTTGTCTTTAATGTAATTGTCAAATGCCTGTTTGTACCTGACAGCGTGAAGGCGGCTGGAGGTCACCACCATGGCCTTGGCCTTGCCGCCAATCTTGTGCATAGTGAAATGCCGGAAATGCTCGACCATGACCTCGGTCTTCTGTGCGATATTGTGCGGGTGCAGGCTCATGAATCGCGCCAGCGCCCGCGCGGCCTTGCGCTTGTCGACCTGCGGGTCATCCTCGATTGACTTGATCAGCCGGTAATATGTCTTGTATGTCGTGTAGTTCTGGAGCACGTCGAGGATGAAACCCTCATCGATGGCCTGGCGCATGCTGTAAAGATGGAAGGGAGTCGGCTTGCCGTCCGCGCCGGGTGTGCCGAAGACCTCCAGGGTCTTGTATTTGGGCGTCGCGGTGAAGGCGAAAAAGCTGATGTTGGGTTGATGCCCGCGCTTGGCCATGGTTTTGAGGATTTCCTCCTCATAATCGGGCAGCCCTTCCGCCTCGGCCTTTGCCCTGGCCTCTTCCTTTATGGCAGCGCCGGCGAGCACGCCCTTGAGCTCGGTCGCCGTCTCGCCGCCTTGGGAGCTGTGGGCTTCGTCAACAACCACCGCATAACGGCGCATGGGCAGTTCGCCCATTTTCTCGGTGACGAAAGGAAACTTCTGGAGCGTGGTAATTACAATCGGTACGCCCGAGGCGAGGGCCTCGGCGAGCTGTGTCGAGTTGATATCGATCTTTTGCACCACGCCCTGCTTGTGCTCGAACTGGTAAATCGTGTTCTGAAGCTGCTGGTCGAGGACAACCCTGTCGGTGATCACGATGATCGAGTCGAAAACCTTCTCGTCATTTTCGGTGTAGAGGCTGGCGAGCCGATGGGCCAGCCAAGCAATGGAGTTGGATTTGCCGCTGCCGGCGGAGTGCTGAATCAGGTAGTTGGTTCTGGTACCGCGCTCGCGGGCGTCGGCGACAAGCTTCCGCACGCAATCAAGCTGGTGATAGCGCGGGAATATCATGGTTTCTTTCTTGATTCGCTTGCCACCGAGCTTTCTTTCCTCGATCTGCAGGTGAATGAACCGTGCCAGAATATCCAGGAAGCTGTGACGCTCCAGCACCGCTTCCCACAAATACGCGGTCTTGTAGCCGCCGGGATTTTCCGGATTGCCAGCCCCGCCACCGCAGCCCCTGTTGAAGGGCAGAAAGCGCGTGCTTTTACCCGAAAGGCGCGTGGTCATGTAGACTTCGTCAGTGTCTACCGCGAAATGGACAAGCGTGCGCTTCTTGAATTGGAAGATCAGGTCTGACGGATCGCGGTCGTTTTTGTACTGTGTGACTGCATGCCGCCAGTTTTGGGCGGTCATTGGATTCTTCAGCTCCAGCGTGGCGACGAGAATGCCGTTGAGGGCCAGGGTCACATCAAGGGTGTTGCCATGCTTGGCCGAATAGCGGAGCTGGCGCGTAACGGTGAGTCGGTTGGCGGCATAGAGCGCCTGAGTGTCCGGGTTCATTCCACTGGCCGGGGCGAAATAGGCCACCCGGAACAGCTTGCCGAAACACTTGAACCCGTGTCGCAGGACCGAAAGGCACCCCTCGTGGCTGGAGTTGAGCGCACGGCACAGGTCGTCTATCAGCGTCTCTTCGGCCTTTTCTTTTTGGAGATTGGCAAGGTACTCCCATTCCTTGGGCTGGGTTTTCTGGATGAACGCAATCACGTCGCCGACGAACAAACCCCGCTCGGTATCGAAACTGTCTCGGTCGCCTTTTTCATACCCACCGGCCGTGGTCAGGTAGTGTTCTATGGCGGTTTCGAATGCGTATTCCGTGTGTTGGCCGGGCATTATTGTTCTCCCTTTTCGGCCATAGATGAAGGAACCTCGCAGAAAGGCAATCCGGCCATCTCTGCCTTGTTTTGCAGGTTGATATCCGACGTGACAATAAAAGCACGCATGGCAAGATCGGCTCGCATAACATCAATGGCGGATGCCAAGAAACGATCATCCGCATTGGCAGAGTCGAGCCACGACAGGCTCTGATCCATATTCGGTTCATTTGCTATTGATCGAAGGGCCACTCGGCCTTTTACAACATCGACACCGTCTTGCAGAGATCCACGTCTCCGGTATTCTTTTATCCGGCGGATAACCGAAGATGCCTTCTCACGAACTTGCTGGTTTTTATGGTTCATCTTGTGCTTATCAAGTTCTGACAGGACCGTTGGAGTTAAAACGACGGTAAACATTTTCACGTCCTCGAAGTGCCAGTGCTCGATATCTGGATTATGGATCAGGGCGTTTGTATCGGCTATTGCCAACGCTTCTCCGGTAGAGCTATTGCAATATTTCTCAAGCGTGTTGATGATCTCTTCGATCAGGGAACGGAAGCCTTCCACTGCTTCGTCCCGTGATTTCCACCACGTAGTTCCTTCCTGCTCCACCGATCTTCGTATTGTCTCAAGCGCCCCTTGCATATTGTTCTGAACACCATTCGGGAGGTTTCGGGTCAGTGCCCGAACAAGCTCAGAAAAGCGGCCAATCTCTGGAAGCAGCTTGACTTGAATCTGCTTGCCCGCCGGGGGCAGATCATTCCAGAACTGGTTTCCGCCTGGACTGATAAGGACTACCGAATCCCCCGGTGTATTTGCCGGATGCATTGCAGAAAAGTTGCCGATTAACCGGATGCCTTCTTCGTAGATGCGATTCGCCCTTATCCGAAGAAGGTCGAGCATTGAATGAGTCATGCCGAAACCTCCTTCCGAACGTCAATTTTCCCCGTCACCGCTGCCGATATAAGAGCTAAACGGTATTCGATTAGTGCCTTCACTAATCGCGCGAATAACCCCGGCCCATTTACATCTTCCCGAATGCCGGCTATTAATGCGTTTATTCTTGAGGTCTCTCGACGAAGGAAGACAGCAATACTTCGCTGCTCTTCCAAAGGAGGAAGCGGGAACAAGGCGCTGGTAATCGCATCAATAGAAAGTCCAAAACGCGTGATGCCATTAGCTCGAACACGAAATTGATCACGTATTGCATGTGACGAAAAAGCCCTAAAGAGATATTCCCCAAGTACTAACTTCGTGTATGGACGAACCAGTGCCAAATGATATCCACACAGCACCCCATCGAGTTCTTTATCAACTAATGCGGGAACGGCTATGTCGTTCCACATTTCTGAATCTTTGGTAATAAGAACGTCCCCATGCTCTAGTGAGAACCGACGAATTTCATCTATGTTTGCGGTGGCACTCATAAATTCAATGTTATCGGTGATGTAATCATTGTAATAGACATCTACATAGTTACACAGAAGTACTGGCCGTTCGTCTTCTTCGGTCTTTTTATCGACGTTGCTGTTACGAATGTCGGCGATTAACTTCAGCTTTCGCATCTCCCAATGAGAAGGGATGTCTCCTAACCATTCAAATCCACTTGGCTTGTAGGTCGGATAAGAAATAGCGTTCCGGGGAGCAGATTCTTCAACAAGGCCCAATGCCTGAGTTTCTGCCTGGCTATCCTTTGATACGATAACTGAGTGAATAGCGGTAATGATATCTCTTTCGAGCTTGGACATATCTACTTCAATGCGAACGAGATCACGTGGAGGCACATAGCTGT
Organism: Candidatus Zixiibacteriota bacterium; assembly: GCA_035380245.1. Taxonomy (NCBI): domain Bacteria; kingdom Pseudomonadati; phylum Candidatus Zixiibacteriota; species Candidatus Zixiibacteriota bacterium. The sequence continues at coordinate 7,106 of DAOSXA010000010.1, forward strand.
AAAAATACCGATTGAAGCTGATCTCGTAGCCGACCTTCGTCTTTGATTCATCCACCCAGGCATCGGGCACGTGCGGCAGAACCTCGCCCTTCATGTACTCGTCCACGTCTTTCTTTAGCGGCACGTTCTCGTAGTCGCGCAGTTCCGGATCGGGTTCCGGGTTGCCCTTGGCATCGGTGCAGATTTCGGCCGTCTCGTCCCGCTCGGCGAGGGCCATGAGGATCGCCTTGAAAAGGGCGGCGGGGACCTTGATCCCGGCTTTCTTGAAGGCGGATTTTAAACGTTTAGAGAATTCATCGCGGTCTTTGACAATGCCGAGCGACGCGAGCGGCTCAAGAGCGGCCATAATATCCTCTTGAAGCTTATGACCCGCTTCGATCTCTGCCTTGGCGGCCTTGGTGTCCTTGCGCTTCTTGCTGGTGGCCAGGTTTGTGAAGGCCTTGGTCTCGGCAAGCCGCGCGATACGATCTTTGTTGACGGCGAAGTTGAGTCGGAGCGGACGCTCGACCGTGATGCGGCGGTAGCCGAAGTCTTCGTTGTCAAAGACGCGGATATGCTCGCCTTCCTTGAGCGTACCGTAGCGCCGCGTGATGTCGTCGCGCTGGTCGTCGCATACTTCGTGGCGCTTATTGCCGAGGGACTTGCGCATCTTTTTGAAGAAGCCGGTGCCGTCCACTAGTTGAATCCTGCCCCTGCGGCTTGGCTCCTTCCGGTTGGTGACGATCCAGAGATAAGTGTAGATGCCGGTGTTGTAGAAGAGTTGGTCCGGCAGCGCGACGATGGCCTCCAGCCAGTCGTTTTCGATGATCCAGCGGCGAATCTCGCTCTCGCCCGATCCGGCTGCCCCGGTGAACAGCGGTGATCCGTTGAAGACTATTGCCAGGCGCGTACCGCCTTCCTTGGGGTCCTTCATCTTGCTGATCATGTGCTGCAGGAAAAGAAGCGACCCGTCGTTGATGCGCGGCAAGCCGGCCCCGAAACGGCCGCCGAAGCCCTGCTCCTCATGCTCCCGCTTGATAAAGTCGGCCTCGGGCTTCCACTCCACGCCAAAGGGCGGATTGGCCAGCATGTAATCGAACTTGTGGCGGGGAAAACGGTCGTCGGTAAAGCTGTCGCCATAGGCAATATGTTCGATGTCCTGGCCCTTGATCATCATGTCCGACCCGCAGATGGCGTAGGCCTGGGCGTTGTAGTCCTGACCGAAGACCTCCAAGCGGGCGTCGGGATTCAGTTCCCGAACATAATCCTCGGCAACGGACAGCATGCCCCCGGTACCACAGGCCGGGTCATAGAGCGTCTTGACGATGCCCCTGGTCGTGAGCACATCGCTGTCGGGCATAAAAATCAGATTGACCATCAGACGGATCACCTCGCGGGGTGTGAAGTGGTCGCCGGCCTCTTCGTTCGACGCCTCGTTGAACCGCCTGATCAGTTCCTCAAAAATGTAGCCCATCTCAAGGTTCGAGACTTCCTGCGGGTGCAGGTTAATGTCGCAAAATCGGGATACAAGAAGGTAGAGACGGTCGGCCTTGTCGAGTTTCCCGATGTGTTCCTCGAAGCCGAAGTTCTCGATGATCTCCCGGGCGCGGGTTGAAAAGCCCTTGATGTAGTTGGTGAGGTTGGCGGCGATGTTGTTGGGATCGCCTTTGAGTTTCTCGAATGAATAGCGGCTTGTGTTGTAAAAGGGCACTCCCGTAACCCGGCACAGAAGAGGATCGATTTTTTTGACTTTTCCGCCGGAGAGCGTTTTCTGTTTGGCGAGCACCTTGTCCTTGGTCGGCTCCAGAACGCAGTCGAGCCGACGCAGCATCGTCATGGGGAGCATGACGTCCTTGTATTGATTCGGGCGATAGGGACCCCTCAGCAGGTCTGCCACTGACCAGATGAAATTCACTTTTCCGCTGAAATTATTCATATTCGCTCCCTAGTCCTGGCTAAGTCCCGCAGAGTCGATGAGGTCGTCCGCCAGTGCCAGCTTACCCTGCTTGATCATTTTTTTGCAGAATGCACTCAACTGAGCCTTGGCAAGTTTGGACGGCAAGGATTGTCCGTTTTCCCAACGATTTACGGTTGCGTAGCTGACATTCAACCGCCTCGCCAAGTCCTCCTGGCTCAAGGCGAGTTGCTGGCGGATTTCCTTTACCAAGGTCGATAAACTTCGATCTTCATTATCCATTCGGTGAACCTCTCGTCGTCAGGGCAGCAGACCTCTGGCTTCTGCTCGAATTTAATAGCGTATGTTATATCATTCGCGGAACAAAAAGCAAGGGAAATCGCTTCTGCGAACATCCTGGAGAGAGTCAGGAAGGCCATCTACCTGAAGACAAGAATCTCCCGTTAATCAAATAACTTGGGCCAATATACAGCCAGACAGGCAGCGCCATGCCGTGCTCAATACATACCGGCACAAGGACCCGTCTGTAGAGGCTGGAGCCGCCCGGACGGAAACCTTCCAGGCGGTCGATGGGGGGCAGGTGCGTCTCGGGGTCGTCGAAGGTGAGAAGCTCCCCGTACACGCGGCCCCAGTCGCCCGCTGTGGCGCTTTGCAGGGCCGGTTCGGGGTATGAGGCCGGCTGTTCGGAAAGGCGCGCCTGTGTGGCCACGTCGGCCGAAACGTCCGAAGTGCCATGGGCGAGGACATCCCCGTCCGGGACCTGCAGGACGGGGATGCCTGAGTGCATTTCATAAAGGCGACCGCGGACCACGGCTTCCCGGATGTTCAACACGCCCCGGCAGAAACGGTCATGATTCCAGAAACCGCGCTTCAGAGTCCCGTAGACGAAGAGTCTCAGCATCCCCTGAGTGTTCTCCTTCAGGGGTTCATCGGGGTTCATTGCATGCTCTGTCATGGTGCTTTCCCCCTCTTTTCCTGGACGATGAACTCGAGAGACTCCCTCGAGAACTCCGTGAGAACCTCGTGCCTGAACACAATCATGCTCATGGAGGGAACAGTCAGCTCCCGCCAGCCGCGCTCATCGGCCAGGACAGCGTCCAGGAAGGCCGGATCGGAGGCGTAAAGCACCGCCCGATGCTTGCGGTGGGTGCGGAACTCGAGCGGTTTGTTCCCCTTGAGCACGAGGATGGTTTCAGGATCGAGCCGGGACGCGAGCACCGCTGTCATCTGGCCCCGGCAGCGCCGAAGCCGTTCTTTGAACCACTCGACATCCATCCGACCGCTCCGTGCAGCCCTGGCCGCCAGGCGGAAGAGCAGCTCGCTGTCCACTTCGGCGAAGCGCCTCAGTTTGAAACGGCGAAACAGGTAATCGGCGTTGTAGATGGTGCCGTTGTGGGTGCCGATGACGTTCCCGGCCCGGATCGGGTGGTTGTTGCGATTGACCCGTTCATCCCCTCGGGTCCGCCAGCGCGTGTGGCCGAGCAGAACCGTTGTACGGTTGTCGATACCGGCCAAGACCTCGTGGAAAGCCTTGTCGGTGACGAACTGTCCGGCGGAGACCGGTCCCTTGAAGAGGCGATGCTCGCCGTCACGATTGAGCCAGGCCATCCCGGTTGCGTGGGGGCCCCGGCTTTCGCTCAAGACCAGCAGCCGGGTGAACAGCCAGGCCAGGAGCTCCCGTTCCTCGGCCCGTCGCCTTTTTTTGCCCAATATGACACCCGCCAGCCCGCACATCAGGACTTCCCTCCGTCCGGTTCCACCACGAAGCCTCGGAAGACACCCTCGGCGTATTCCTTGGGGTGGGTTTCGATCCATCCCGCGGCTTCGCTGAAGTCGAGTTCCCGGGCGATCCGGACGACCGCGGGGCGGTCGAGCATGTTGGTGAGTCCCGAGAGTCGCACCGCGTTGATGCCCTGCCAGACGAGGGCGGGGACGGGTATCCGCACGGGCGCGTCATCTTCGAGGACTTCAGCCAGGCCATGTTCGATCAAGGCGGCGAGGAGGGAGTCGGCCTTCTCCTCGGGGCTGTCGCCTTTGACCATCAGGTCGATGCCTGCGAGCATCTTGGCGTTGCGCAGGAGCATGTCGATGTAATCCTCGAAACTCCCCTGGTCAGAAAACAGGGCCGCCCCCTTCATGGCCCGGACGATTTCAAGGGAGGTTTTCCCGGTGAACACCTCGCCTTCGCCCTCAAGGGGTTTCCCGGCGAGGTCGGTATTCTTGATCAGCACTCTCACGGCGCACCTCCTTCATCCGTCTCCGCGGTGCCGTTCCCTGTAAACGCCGGAGGCCGGGGTTGCGGCCCGGCCTCCGTGGGGACATCCGCCTCGACGGCGGTTTGTGTCTTTGGTTTCGGTCTGCCTCGCTTGAACGCCGAGTCCCCCGGAAGCGCCGCGAGCAGGTGTTTGCGCGCGGTTTTGAACTCGTCGCCGATGAGTCCCAGATGGAGCAGAAAGACCCGGAAGTCGTAGCGGGCGCTCTGAGGATTGAACCTGCGCTTGCGGCTCGATGCCGCGCGTCCGTTCAGGGCTTTGGCGGCCACGGCCAGGACCAGCTGGATATAGGCCCGCACCTTACCGGCGTGAAGCGTTCCCTCGAACCAGCGGAACTCGACGGTTCCCCGGTACCAGACGTTGTGCAGGTTCACCCCGTGGTAGCGGGATGAGTCGAAATGCTGGGGCCGGCTGTTGTGATAGCCGTACCAGATCCGGTTGAGCTGGTCCTTGGTCTTGGGCCGTCGGCGCTCGATTTTTCTGATCAGGTCATCGCTCACCGGTTTGCTGTAGTTCCGCTGCCGGGTCTCGTTGACGCCCAGGGCGTTGAGGATGAGCGGCTCCTGCTTGTAGATGATCTTGGCCAGGTTGCCCAGGGTGCGGCCGTCGAATGCGGTGGCGTCCACATGAATATGGATGCCGCATCGCTGGTCGATTTTGGCTCCGCAGCGGCGCACCGCCCGGATCACTTCCTGAAGGGTCGGGATGTCGGTGTAGGCGAGTACCGGGCTCACCACCTCGGCCCGCAGGTGGCCGGGAACATTGATGAGCGATCCGTCGGCGACGACCTTCCAGGTCCGGCCCTGTTCATCGGTGATCTCCCAGGGGTCGAAACTGGCCGGGCTCCCGACATGGCGGACCTCGCCGCCCACCACCGACTGGACGGCGCGGGCCACACGCTCGCGTGTCCGTTTGACCGTCTCGATCTCGATTCCGAAGTTGATTTGGCGTAAGTCCATGGATTCTCCTTGCTGTTCGTAAGCCCTTGTATCGCAAGGGTTTCTGCGTTGTGTTCACACACATACAGGCTTCTTTCCGAACAGAAAGCAAGGCGAATTCGACGGACATGCCGAAGATAAGCCATTGATATTCAATGACTTATGTACACGGAGCCGTAACCGGCGGAAACATCGGGATTTATAGGCTTCCCCGCAAAACGGGGTGGCTGGGATCACTCCGAAAAAAGAACACCGATCAGCTCTTCTTCCACTCGGTTCCGGTGTGTTTTTCCCACTTTCCGCCGCCGGCGAGATCGATGTTGAACCACTCGTCGCCCAGGGACGGGTTGGGAATGGCCGCGTCCCGTTCGGCCTCCGTGCCCACACCCCGGTGAATGCCCGTCCGCGGCGTCAATCCCTGGCCGAGACGGTCCGAATCGAGCAGGTCCCGCCAAGCGAGTGACGGTGCTCTCAGGCGCGAAACAAAGGTCCGATAGGAGTCGGCATCGCGTGCTGAGCGGTATAGGAGGAAGGAGCCGTCGGCGTCGATGACGAGGCAGGGCGTGTAGCAGCGCTCGAGGAACGGCCCCTGGCCCGCCTGGAACACGGGATTGAAGGCAGCCTTGGTCCAATGGATGCGGTCCCAGGACCAGGCATAGCCGATCCCCGCGTTTCCGGCCTCCCCGCCGGAATAGAGCATCCACCAGCGGCCGTCGGCCAGACGCTCCACGTGGCAGGAGGAAACATAGCCGTTCGCTCCCTCCCAATCCTGAGCATCGATCAGGCCGGAGAGGATCGGCGCGTTTCCATACAGTCGCCAGTCCAACCCGTCGTCCGAGTAACCCAGACCGAGACTGTCGTTGCCGCCGGTCGAGGCGATGAAGAGCATGGCGTAGCGCCAGGTGAAAGGCTTGCCGGGGGCGGAGGACGGCTCCGGGTTGTACCAGAGGAACGAGGGCCCGTAGTGGCC
>DAOSXA010000011.1:0-2402 GCA_035380245.1 Candidatus Zixiibacteriota bacterium
CATCGAGGAGATACTGACACCATGAACCAAAGTACAGACAACTACATCAAGATGGAAGACTGCGTTCCGCGCGGCGTATACCGCTTGGACGGACGGAACTTCTCGGTCGGTGTATGCGTGGTCAAACCGACTTCGCCGGGCGCAGAAAAACCGGAAACGGGCTTCATCGGCCTGCGCTACAAGTTTGGCCTGCGAATAGACACTGAGTTGCACTGGGATGCTGACGAACGTTACGGTACCGCGAAGCCGCTTGAACTCCTGCACATGCTGCCGGACGACATCGAGGCGAGCGAGACCCGGGCGCTGTTCAACTACCTGGAACAGCTACACAAAAATCATGAATGGGAAGAGCTATGAGCCTCGACAAGGCCATCAAGCACGGCAAAGAGCACCGGAAACCGTATCGCGGCGCCAAGGCCGTGGACAAAAGCTGCCGAAATCATGGGAGCTGCCCGGCATGCCAAGGGAAGGTCAAGTACAAATGGAAACGACAGACCCCGCTGGAGGAAGACAAATGAGAGGCAGAAGAGATGCCGATATGAGCACTTACCAAGTCACTCAGCACCTGCGCGCCCTCGCCGAAGACAGATCCCTCGACATCGGCACGGCGCGAAACGCCCTCGACCGTGCCGTCGAGAGGCTGGACAAGCTGGAGCCCGTGTTGAAGCGCATCCTGGCACGAATCCCCCGGCGCTACCCCGCGCCGGCTACATTCACAGTCAGGATTTCCTCCCATGAGGTGGAGGCCCTGCGAGAAGAACTGGAGAAATCGGAATGAAAATCTACACCCACGAAGAGCGTTGCGCCCTGATCGACCGCGTAGCTACCTGGTGCTTCGACAACACCCAGAGCTGGGAGTTCGACCATGTCGGAGAGGCGCTGGCCTATCTGTTCTGGGCAATCGCTGCCCCGCGGTCGGGCGGCGCACTCGATGTTTCGCCGGAACACAGCGGTGACTATGGCCGCTTCGTCGACCTATTAAAAACGAACCCCAACGGGCTCTTCGAAGAGCTCGTGGAAGAAGGATTCATCGTCGTATGAAAGTAAAACAAACAATCACGCTCCATGCGCCGTCCAAGAAGGCGATGGGTGAGTTCATGTACTTCGTGACGCAGTGCATCCAGGACTTCCACGACAGCGGAGAGGCCCCGATTGGCTGCTACTACGACCGAGACGACGAGCCCGAAAAAGACGAGGAACAAAATGGCAAAACGAATAAATAGAGCCCTGCTGCAGGACATCCTGTCCAAGGGCGACGGAGTGAAGACGGTCTCAAGCGAGGCCGTGGATTGGGTGATCTCCGTCGCGGAGCAAGCGGCGAAGAACCTGGCCGAGAGCGGGCGGAGGACTCCGGCCGGTCGGCTGATGGCGCCGAAGCTGGACTGCGGCTTGATGGCCAGGCACATCACAAAGCCTCAGGACCAGGCTGCCGCAGCTGGCGTCGAACTGGCACAAGACCCGGGGGCCCCGGCGTGGGGCCCCCGGGAAGATTGGCAACTGGCCGTACGCTCCGGTGCGACGAAACTGAGCTTCGAGAAGTGGAAGGAGCAGGGGAAAAATGGAACAACTGATTAACGCAATCTATTTCCTCGGCGGAATCGCCGCCGGAGTAGGCGCGTGCTTCCTCTATTGGAGGATGCCATGACGACCAAGAAACAAAGAGACCTCGTGGCCGGGATGAAGTGGCCGCCATGCGAGCTAACTCCGACGAAAACGACCCGCCCGGAAGGCCGGGTATCCCCTCGCTTCGCCGTTGAGGACCAAGGAGACCGGTTCATCCTGTCTCCGGAGGCCTACGCCGAGCTGGTGCGGAAGATCAATCTCGGGATTGCTGCGCTGGAGCGCCTGATGGGATGTGACGCATCCTACGATCTGATCGAGCATGATGGGGTCAAGCACTGCGTCTATTGCGGCCGGGAATACTTAGCGGCGGACGTCGATGGGAAGCTGTGCCCCAGTGAAGACTGCCCTGGCTTCGTGTGTCGGGCGGCATTAAAGGAGATGAAGAAATGAGCAAAGAACAAAACGGCGGGCCGGCGTCGGCAACAAACAAGGACAAGCTGCTCCGTTTGCTCCATATCGCCCAGGCGGCGGAAGGAGCGCTGGCTTCCTACGTCGACCGAGACGATCCAACCAAGGCGCTGGGAGCAAGGGCCATCTTACAGGCCTTAAACAAGACCATTGAGGAAGTGTCGGAATGAGTCAAAACGGAATAGCCAAAACGGCGAAAAACCTGAAGCTGCTACAGAAACAATACGGGGCTGCGGCAAAAGCAAACCAGCCCACGTTCCTGTTCAAAGACGAAGATGGTGCCGAGGTTCGGTTGGTGACTGCGTATGCTTACTACTTGATTGAGTACTTAAAGCAGGAGGGCGTAAATGAAAACTGAGAAACCGTTCGTC
>DAOSXA010000011.1:2502-4501 GCA_035380245.1 Candidatus Zixiibacteriota bacterium
CATGAAGCAACTAAGAAACGACATCCCCATCGTCTTAGGCAACAAGAAGCTCCCGAGGTCTACGGCAGTGTTGAACATCTGTCCGGCGTCTCTGTGTCCTTCGGCACTTCTTGGGTTCTGCCAGCTCAAGGACATATCGAGCTGCTATGCGCGCCAGGAGGAGCGGGTGTGGGCCAACACCTGCATCCCCTCGCGTTTCGCGATGCAAGCCTACTGGGACCGGAACGATGCCTGGTCAGTCGCCCGAGACCTGATCGCGTACAACGACACCAAGCGGACCAAGATCAAGGCGCTGCGAGTAAACGAGTGCGGGGACTTCCGGCACCAGGGAGACGTGGACAAAGCGGAAATGCTGGCCTACTATCTCTCGAAATCTGGTATAATTGTATACTGCTACACCGCCCGTCGCGACCTGGACTACTCGGACTGCGAGCACCTGGTCGTGAACGGGTCGGGGTGGCTGGCGCACAATAGATTCCAAGTGGCCTACAAGCTGACGAATCCGGAACCGGGCAAATGGCTGGCCGAGGACAAGGACGGAAACCAGGTAGAATGCCAGTACGTCTGCCCCGGAGACTGCCGAAAATGTTCCGTGTGCCTGCATCCCAGAAAACGTACAACCGCCGTGCTGTTGCACTAACGGTCTCTAAGAACTCCAGAGAACTCCGAGAAATCCAGAGAACTCCAGAAGGATAGCCAGGCAACGACGCCTGGTGCCTTCGACACTTAGAGACCGAAAGGATACCAACAACATGGGAGACGTAAAACTCAACCCCGAAGATGACTTCAACCCGGAGTCGCTTGAAAACGAAGAAACAGGGCTCGAACTGAGCCCGCAAACAACGGGCGCGCTGGCGGTTCCGGGAGAGGCGCGCTTCACGGCGACGCTTCGCCCAATCTACCTGTCCATCGCGCACGGAGTCGGCGGCCTGGCGCAGGAAGGCTTCACCCCCGGCCAGCTGGTGCTGGACAAGGAAGTCGTGGTCTACTCCCCTCCGACCAAGGGCAAGGAAGGCGGCGATCCCGCGATCGTCACTATCCTAAGCGCCGTGGAGTTCTGGAAGGAAGTGACCCAGTTCGGTTCTCCCGACCTGCCCAGGACCTGGGCGACCAAGCAGGAAGCGATCGCGGACGGGATGACGACGGAGTACCCTCCGTGGGGGAGCGGCGACCCGCTGCCCACCTGCCGGCCTGCGCTCAACCTCAAGCTCCTTGTGAAAGAGCCGGAGGACGTAGAGGACCGGGGCCGCTTCCTCATCGAAGCCAACGGAGCCTTCTGGGCGCCGTGCTCGATGATCGCGGACAAGGGCCAGTACAATGAAGTGATCGACCCGCTCACCCGGGCGTCCTTCACGCACAAGGCCACCGGGCTGTACAGCGCCACGTGGGCGCTGTCGACCCGCAACAAGCTGGTCAAGAGCACGGGCAACTACGTTTGGGTGCCCGCCATCAGGACCATCGGAACCAAGACGGAGGCGGAGGTCAAGGAACTTCTCGCCGCCATCGGACAATAAACCAACCGGGGCGGGGGCTCATCCAAGAGCCTCCGCCCTGCAACCTGGAGATCAAGATGGACATCACAAGTTCCCTGCTTCGCAAAGCCGCGGAGTTTCACAAGACGACAGACGGCGAGCGCTGCATCCGCGGCATGGCTCGTCATAAGATGGGGATCCGGTTCGTCACGCCTTCAGCGTACAAACTGCTGGAGCCGGAAGACATCGCGAAAACGTTCACCCGCTGCCCCGTGTGCGGACGCGTCTTCGATGACTAAGTACGAACGAGTGGCGGAATTGCAGCACGTCCTGTGGCGCAACCTGCCCAAGTACCCAAGCACCTTCGCGACCTGCCCCCGATGCGGCGAGCATGCCGGGCGGGGCGGGGGTCTGTGCTTCACCTGTGCGCAGGCTGAACTTCGGAAAGAGATCGGCAAGAGCCTGGCGGACAAGTACGCTCGGCGGATCCAGTGGGTCCGCGAGCTCGAGAAAGAAATAGACGAAAA
>DAOSXA010000011.1:4601-10819 GCA_035380245.1 Candidatus Zixiibacteriota bacterium
TACTCCGTTGAAGAAGTAGCCGGCACCCTGTTCCTGAAGTTTGGGAACACGGTGCTGGCTTCCAACATCGGTGAGCAGGGCAGCATCTGTGAAATCGTCCGCGCTCATTTTAACGCGATCGTGGAGACCATGAACAGATCGCTTGACAAGGCGCCACAGAAAGAAGAAACTGAAGAAACCAAGGACTCCGAGACCTCCGGGCCTCCTGTTGATTGACAACTGAATAATATACCCGGTCGGGAACTTTTCTGTGCATATCACCGTTTTTGCTGGTAAAAGATACCGATCGGGTACACAACATCGAACCGCGAGCCTCTCGACGTGAAAGCGTGGATGCTCAAATGGCGACGGGAATGCTTACCCGTATCGACGCACAGACGTGTGCGGAATGGTTCTTTGACGCCCGTACAGCCGGGCACTTTTTGGAGCAGCAGCACGTGGGCACGTCGGACAGAATCGCCGTTGGGGCCGGGCAAGTGTTGGCCGAGCGTTTATCCCGCGTTAGATGGTTTGCCCATCGGCGGGAATAGTCGGCGTCGGCCAGGCCCAGCGTGAGCGACCTGGCTGCTGTTCCTCCTTCTAGACCCGGTGGCTGAGTGGCAAAGGCGGCTGGCTGCAGACCAGTTACTCGACGGTTCGAGTCCGTCCCGGGTCTCCATTTTTCCTCAACGCGTCCGTCGAATCGTGGGTTTTTCTTGTTTCCCTGCGGTTTGATGGGCGCTTTTTTTTTCTGCATAACGCAATATAGCAGAGCCCATTGTGACGGACTGCAAAAAATTTTTCAAATTCTGCTTGCAGAGGACCGAGCCCATGGTACAGTGATGCTTGGTCACTAAGTCCCCAAGGCACGGGGCGACCAGGAAAGGCAGCCGACGATGAACGAACGAAACACTTTGACCCCCGACCGATGGGAAACGCAGGGCCGCAATGGCCCCGGCTGCCTCCCGTGCCAATCGCTCGGGGGTCTCCCTTTTCCAAGGCAGTTGACAAATCCGAGCCCAGAAGGGTACTCTGTCTTGGCTGGTTCAAAGCCCATCGGAAGATGGCACACAGCGAAAGGAAACACATGACCTGGAAAACATACGGGACCGAGCCGCCCGAACAAATCGTCGCCATAGACTTCGAGAGTTACTACGACGACGAAGTATCGCTCCGCAAGATGTCCGCGTGGTCCTACACGCGGCACCCGCAGGTAGAGCCCTATCTGATCTCGATCGTGGGCCACGACTTCGAGTGGGTCGGCAACCCGAAAGACTTTGTTGGGTGGGACCGGCTGACAGGCAAGGTCGTCGTGGCCCATAACATGGCCTTCGACAAGCTGTTCTTCGATCGGCTGAAAGACGAAGGCGTTATCCCCGAAACGTGCAGGCCCGCGCGCTTTGCCTGCACCGCGGACTGCACGGCCTACATGCGCTCCAAACGCTCGCTCCAAGCGGCCGTGAAAAACTTCTTCGGGGAGGATATCTCGAAGAAAGTCCGAGAGAATGCCAAGGGAAAAACAGGCGACGAGCTCAAGGCGAGCCCGGAGAAGTGGGAAGCGATGCTGGCTTACGGGCTTGACGATTCCCGTTGGTGTCGCCGAATCGCCGTGGAGAAGTTCCCCGAGTGGCCCGCGGTCGAACAGCGAGTGTCCGAGCTGAACCGGATGTCTGCCGACGCTGGAATTCACGTCGACATGGAGCTGCTGGAGTCGGGCATCGCCGACCTCGAGGAGCTGCTGTTCGGGTATGGCAAGGTGATCCCGTGGTACCCCGAAGAACCTGCGCTGTCCTCCATCGCGGTCAGGGCGCAGGGACGTAAGGACGGGATCAAGGTGCCGGGGTCTCTCGCCAAATCGACTCCGGAGGGCGAGGCCTTCTATCAAAAATACAAGGACGAGTTCCCGTGGGTCGCGGCCATCCGTCACTACCGCTCAACCAACGCCCTGCTCGCGAAGCTGAAGACTTTGCGCGACGGAGTACGGCCCGACGGCACGTTCCCCTACACTTCGACGTACTTTGGTGCCCACAGCGGACGGCTCACCGCCGGCGTCAAGCGGGACAGCTCCCAGGACGACGTCGGGGGTGCCTTCAATCTGTACAATCTTCCGCGCGGGGAAATCCAGGGGGTCAACCTTCGCACCATGCTCGTTCCTCCTCCCGGTCACGTGTTCGTAATCGCGGACTATGCGCAGGTGGAGGCCCGAGTAGTGTTGTGGCTTTCCGGAGACACGCATACGATTGACCTGATCAAGCAGGGGTACAACGTCTATGAGGCCGCAGCCACTAAGATCCTTCGTCGCGAAGACACCAAGGGGCTGAAGAAGGAAGACCCTAAGACCTATGCGTTCGTAAAGGCCACGGTTCTCGGGGCTAATTACAACATGGGAGGGCCCCGGTTCAAGGATACGGCTCCGGTCCTGACCGGCGGGGAGTTCGCCCCCGACGACGAAGAGGCAGCGAGGGCCATTGCTCAGTACCGCGCCGCCAACCCGGCTATTGTCGGGCAGTGGCACAAGCATCAGGCGGCCCTCATGTCGTCCGCCGTCAACGGCGACGACACTCACCGGGTGGAGCTGCCCTCCGGGCGTTGGATCACCTACTACGACCCCGTATACGCGAACGTGGAGGACAAGAAGACTGGAAAGATACGGCGGGAGTTGTTGGCCAAGCAAGTCCTAGGTGATTCTGCCAGAAGACTTTACGGCGGGAAAATTTTTGAAAACATTTCCCAGAGCGTGGCCCGCGACATCCTCCGGGACGCGTGGGTCGCGCTGGTCGACGCCGGGTACGTGGTCAATTGGACCGTCTACGACGAGTTCGTGATTCCGCTTCCGATCGCCGATGACTATGCGGAGAAAATAGCCGACATTCACCGCATCTTAACCACAAGTTCTCCGTGGGCTGACGGGCTGCCCCTGGACACGGAGATTGATATCGCGACCCACTACAAGAAATAGGAGGCCGGACCGTGTTCTTCAAACTGAACAACCTTGCTTCCATGTCGGTCGACCAGATCGACGCCCCGTGGGAGCTGGAGGTGGAAGGCCCGCCGGAGGGTACGAAGGAAGAGTACAAGGCGTGGGCGCTGAACCCCATCACCAAGCACGCGTTCGTCTCGGCGGTCGAGGGCCTCAGCCCCGTGATCCGAATCGGCAAGGACAATCCTCCGGTCAAGATGCACGGGCTGATCGTGGACTACGACAACCGCGCGGTGACGGCGGACAGGTTGCGGGAGCTGTCGGATCACCCGCCTTGCGAGTGGCTGCCAGCGTACGGGTCTGTCTCGTTCCGCAAGGGAGCCAAGCTGTACTGGCTGTTCGAAAAACCGATCCCCGTGTCCCCTGGTGTCCAAGTGAAAAAGTTCCTGGAGCGGCTGTTCAAGGAATTGCGCTTAAATCAGTGGCTCGCCGGATACGACGCGGGCGCTACTGCAAATATCGGGCAATACTATGACATCGGGAAGGAGTTCGTGGCCATCGGCGGAGCGCCGATCAAGCACGCGGTTCTGGCCCACTGGGCATGGGAAGCCACACGCGACGCCGTTCTGTGGACCGACTCCAAGCGGTACGACATACCGATTGACGAAGTAGCCCGTGAAATGCAGGAGCGGTTCCCGGGACGTTGGCCTGGCCGATTCGTGGAAGGAGCGCGCGGCGTTCGTTTCTGGGACCCCGCCGCCGACAACCCTACGGGCGCGCAAGTTCGCAGGGACGGAATGACTTGCTATACCGGCGATCGCGCGTTCATGTCATGGGCAGATATCTTCGGCAGCGCATTCGTCTCGCGGTTCGCCGCAACCAAGACGTCCGAGCTGCTCGACAACACCTACTATGACGGCAAGCGGTACTACGCCAAGGTGCCGGACGAGGAAGGCGGGCACTATGTCGCTTGGGACAAAGCCGATTTCTCGCAGTATCTAAAGGTCAAGGGGTTTGATCCCGCTCGCGGCAAGGGCAAGACCTGCTCCGAGTTGGACGAGGCCGAGATCGCCATCAAGTCCCAACGGCTGGTGGACTACGCGAAAAAGCTCGTCCACTTCCCGCGAGGGCTGGTCCAGTGGCGCGGCAAGAAGTACCTGAACATAGGAGCGCCGGAGCCGATTAAGCCGGCACCGCAGAAGGACACCAAGATGTCCTGGTCCGACGGAGAGCAGTACTTCCCGTACATCAAGTCATTCATGGACGTGTTTTTCACCGACGACAAAGGCGAAGACGACTTGAACCAGCGGGCGTTCCTGTTCGCCTGGCTCAAGCGGTTCTACGAGGGCGGGCTGACGCTCACGCCTACGCAGGGGCAGGTCGTGATCATCGCGGGTCACCCGAACAAGGGCAAGAGCTTCTTCTGCGAGGGCATCGTGGGCGGGCTCATGGGCGGGTGCGAGGAAGGGACGAGCTACCTCGTCGATAACGTGCGCTGGACAGAAGATGTCGCGGAGAGCCCCGTAATGTACGTCGGCGACTCGAGGGCTGCCGAGGACCATCGGGCATCCACGGCATTCTCCAACCAGCTAAAACGAATCGTCGCGAACGCCACACTTCGGTCGGCACAGAAGTTTACCAAGGAGACCGATGTGCCGTGGTATGGTCGGATCATGATCTCATGCAACTTGGACGCTGAGTCACTGAACATCCTGCCAAACTTGGAGATCAGCAACCGGGACAAGGTGCTGATGTTCAAGACGTCCTCGGTGCAGTTCCCGTTTCCAGAGCGCCGCAAGTCCGAAGAACTGCTCAAAAAGGAGCTTCCGTTCTTCGCCCGGTTCTTGCTCGACTGGGACCTGCCTGAATGTGTCAAGTCACAGATGACCCGGTTCGGTATCGAGAAGTTTCAGCACCCCGAGCTGATGGAGGCCGCATCGACGCAGGGCTCCACGGGCGTCCTGCTCGACTACTTGTTGTCGTTCCTGAAAGCAGACGCGGCGGCTGCCGGCCATCAGCGGAAGTGCTGGACTGGGACGTCTGCTGAGCTGTACAAAGTTCTTGCAGAGTCTGACCAGCAGTTTGGCAAGGAACTCAGGACCGTCCGCAGCTTCCAGACCTGCCTTGGGCAGTTGAAGAACCGCGGGGTTCTGCGCATCGACGAAGAAAAACCGCCTCGGCACGGGTCAAACGCGGCGAAAGTGAAAAAGTGGGTTATTTGGCACCCGGAGCTGGAGGAAGAGTCATGAGACAGAAACAATTCAATTCGTTGCAGCACCTCACGTTGCGCCCCGAAGCCTGGTGTGGCATACTTGGTGTAAGGATTCTGGACCCCGATGGATGGCGACAAAAAAAGAAAGACTACGCCGAGTTCGTGTCGCTTCGTGAGTTCGTAGAACTGGCCCAGCCCAGCACGATGTCCTTCGAAGACGGGGCTACGGACTTTTTTGACGCAGAAAACTACCTGGCGGACGGTGAATGGAAACAGACGCAGTAACCAAGCTCGCGCAAATGCATGACGGGAACGCGGTGGGACGCTTCCTGTCCCGGGCATCGGAGTTCACTGACTCCTGCGTCGTTGCGCTGGCGGAGACCCCTAAGCAGCGGGGTAACCCGGACTACCCACGTATGTTTGCTTTCTCTGGGGACCCGGGGGTGGCCGAGCGCATGTCGTTCCTATACCTGGACGGGCTGCTCCCGGAGGGCGGCTTTCTGTTCGACGCGTTCGGGGTGGTGCACGTCGACGACAAGCCCGTCCTCATGCATGACGCGATACACGAAGCGGTAGACCGTGCAATCAGCCCGCTTGAGCAGCTGCAGGGACCCTCGGGAATTCTTATTCTGGCCTCTTGCGGGGGAGTGCCCTGGCTGCCGGGGGCGTCTCGCGGGCTGGTGAGGACGATCGGGAACCCGCTCGCTGCCTACTCCGCACTGGAGTTTCGGCTGAGGGCCGTTACGTGAGCGGACGTGTCTTCATCGGAGTGGACAACGGCGTGACGGGCACCCTTGGCGCGGTGCCGGAAGATGGGGGCTGGTCTTTGTTCTCCCGCATGCCAACGTATAAGTCCAAAGAATACATGCGCTCTAAGACCCGGTTCATGACGCATCTCGATCCGGTGGCCCTGGAGAAGTTCTTTCGCGACTTAGCGACCAAGGGACCCCTCACCATAGTGACCGAGCGCCCTCTCGTAAATCCGAAACTATTCAAGGCCACGATGAGCGCCGTGCGATGCCACGAGATTTTGCTTGCCACAATGCGCCGAATGGGGCTATCTTTGTACGCGACGTGGGATTCCCGCGACTGGCAGTCCAAGGTGCT
>DAOSXA010000011.1:10919-13149 GCA_035380245.1 Candidatus Zixiibacteriota bacterium
AAGAGCGCAAGCCCCGCAAGGCCAAAAACCCCATCGAAGTGTACTCGGACAACGGCGACGGAACCCTGACCCGGCTGGACATGCCGGTACCGCAGGGCTTCAAAAGCTCGGACGCCCTTGTCCGATGGTTGAAGTCCGAGGCCCAGGTGAGCGGAACCTATGTCCTGCTGCGGCGCCTTGTGACCGCCGACATTGAACTCAAGCAGGTGCCCGCGGTCGAAGTGACGGTGCGGTAATCATGGAAGCTCCCGAGCGCCCCGTCCCCATTCCGACTTCGCCGCCTCCCGGAGGCGCGCACCCGGTCCCCTACAAGGAACCGCAGGACGGCGTGTCGGCCGAGGCGCTTCGGAAACTGACCCACTACTACCTGAACACGGACGCGAAGGTAGACGACATCGCGGTCGATCTCGGGCTCACGACCCGGGACGTTCGCGGAGCCATCAAGCGATATGGTCTGGACAAGCAGAAGCACGAGATCATCACGCAGGTCCAGCAGGAAGAGCTGGCGGCGTACTCCAAGTTCCTGCTCGACAACCGAGTCACCACGGCGGAACAGCACCTTCGAATCTCCAACCAATTGAACTCGGCGGTGGAGAAGGTGCTGAGCGCGGCCGAAGGGAAGACGGTCGACGAAATTCAGGAGATGATCAAGCCTTTGAAGAACCTTGCTTCCCTGTACCGCAGTCTCTCGGAGACGTTCTCCGCCTCATCTGGCGTGGGGGCGAGAGCCGTGAGCCTAAGCGGCCTGACGGCGGAGCAGGCAGGCGGGCTGGTGCTCGCGGGGGCGAAGGGCAAACAGCCCCTCGTGTCCATGAGCTTCCAAGTCTCCCAGTCACCAAGTGCCCAAGCCCCCCAGCAACCCGAACCCATCGAAGCCGAGTTCACGGAGGAGACCAAATGAATCTGCTGAATACCCACTGCATCTCGTACCCGCGCACCATTCTGTCAAAGCCGGGCGCGCCGCCCGACTTGGAAGAGCAACTTAGAAACACAGGCAGGACAAAGCTCAGGGACATGAGCGACGAAGCGATCGCCGTGTTCCAAGCGGCGTGGGACCCCGCGGTCGACGGAGCGTTGTGGCCACCTAGAGGCGACTCCGTGCTGATGGGATTCCCGGAATGAGCCCCTTGCCACCGCTTGACCGTACCGGCAAGCCCTTCCTCGGCGTAAAGTTCGAGTACGCCACGGAGGGGGACCAGGCCGGGACAATCGAGATCGAGGACAACGGCGCAGGGGCGTTCGTCACGTTCCACTCCAACGGGGGCGAGGGCCTGTCGTTCAACCCCGGAGAGCTGCTTGAGATCGCCAAGTGGGCCAAGAAACTTTGTGACGAAGTGACTGAGTTTAACGGGACCGGGCAAAAGTAAAGCCAGAGTTTACAAAATGGCGGCAACACGTTATCACCTCTTCTGCAAACGGGTGCGATACTGGGCCCGGCGGCTGGGGCTGTCCTCGTGGCACATCGACACCCGGAAGCGCTCGTTCCCGGGAGACACCGAGACAATGGCGCAGGTGGTGATTGATTCCCCCCAGCGATACGCCAGGGTCGAGTGGAACTCCGGGTTCAAGCCATGCGCGGACGCCGGATGGGACATCGAAGACACGGCGCTTCACGAGGTCATCCATATCTTTTTCGCGGAGCTGATCCGGGAAGTGGCCAACTCACGGAGCGAGACCGACCCGCGGGTGGCCGAGGTGGAGCACGAGTCAATCAACCGGCTCTGCGCCGCGTTTCTTCACAAAGGCTGGTAGGAGAAACTCTTAATCACGAAGTCCGACTCCGCGGCCCCCGCGTCTCCCTTGGCGTCTTCCCGAATCCCGTTGCCAATCATGATGTGCATTCGGCTTCGCGACAGCTGATTGAGAAGAGTCTTGCTCTCTGTCCTGCGAACTCCCCACCCGTCATAGCATATGGTAAGGTCTGTCTTGGTCCACAGAAGCTTATACTTTGTGTAATGTTCTGCCGGGTCGTGGCACAGCAGCCAATGCTGCCGGTACCCGAACTGCCGCCTGCCGCCCCCTCGCGCCGTCCAGAAATTGCTTTTCACAGCCCACCAGGACAGGGGGTTCAGGGGGAGGAAGTCGAAGTAGTTTCCTTTGCAGTTGGAGAAGCCTTCGAAAACGGTGACTTCCGGGGCGACTCCGGTCTCGGGGACCAAACGAAACGACGGGTGGAGCCAGCGTCCGCGGGGGAGCCGGGCCTCGACTTCAAAAGACCCGTACTTGAACG
>DAOSXA010000012.1:0-7577 GCA_035380245.1 Candidatus Zixiibacteriota bacterium
ATTCCGAGCTCGTCAAAGTCCTTGTGCCCGGTTCCCGACCACGACCGCTCCTCGCCGGGCCCGCTGGCCATGAACCGGAAGTGCGGAGAGTTCACCGTGGACGGACCGTTATCAATGTTGATGGCGCGGATGGACTCGATCTCCCTCGGGAGCGGGAACTCCTGATTGTCGACACGAGCGCGCACAACGACGAGCGAATGTTTCCAGTCTCCCTTCACCATAAGCCGCTCGCACGCCTCGTTCACCCGGTCCACGACCGTGTCGCGATCGCACGCGCCGGAGCCGTCCTCGACGAAACGAGAGACGGCCGTGATCGCATCACCTAAAGTATAGAGATTCACATCGTCACCTCGTAATCCAGATCTATAAAGTCCTCTTCTGGATAAGATACCATATCTTCGTTGTCCGTGCGGCACTGCTCGATCGGGGCCTTCGTCAGGATCGGCGCGACCATGAGAAACCGATCGATCTTCAGACGCCCCGTCCAACGAATTCTGAACTGGAACGCGTGCCCGACGTGCAGCGCCTCCTTGATCGCGCTGTTGCACCCCGACGCCGTGGCTGGATTGACGGCGAACTTGATGCGCGAGCGGGCCTGCCCGGATGTCCCGGCGGGCACGTTGATCGTGTATGACCCAAGCTCCGTCCACCCCGTGTAGTGGCTGGGGCGATATTCTACTCCAATGGTTGTGGTACGCGTTACTCCGGAAAGCTGCAACTCCACGTACGACAGCTTCTTGCGCTCAGAGAACGTGTGGACCTCGTTGTAAATTCCAGCGTAGAGCTTCGTCACGATGAACGACTCGATGTCGGTGTCGTTGGGATCGGTGTGCGCGTCGGGGTCGGCCCGCAACAGGCGCACGTCGCCCCCGGCTTTCGGCCGCACAAACACGTGCAGACTACCGTTCAAGGACAACACCCGCAGAAACGAGAACCCGGTCCAAATGCCTTCGTGAAGCACCGGGAGCTCGGACGGGGTGGCCGTGTAGGTCTGAGCAAAATCAAGGGAGCCAACCGCCAGCCCGTCGCACAACGTCCAATGCAGCCGATTGGCGGCGTTGGCCGCGGAAATGTACGGGCGATAGGCATCGGATGTGCGGTCCACCCACCGCTGGCACTCGAAGCTCTTGGTGATGTTGAACATAGCCGGGGCGGAGTACCCCTCGGACGACAACTGCGAGCGGTCATACGTCACGGAACGCAGATGCTTCGAGGTGTCCACATACCACAAGTCGTCCGTCACGTTCACTATGGAGAATGGACTGTACGTGCCGGCGCCGTAGAAAGCGGTCTGGGAGAACGCGATGTCCTTCCAGCTCTTCCCGGCCACGACGGCGGACCGTGGCGCGGAGACTTCAAAGGCGCTCACGCCGCGGGAGCCGAACACGAAAAGAGCCCCGACACCGGTGCCCGTGGCCGCCCCGCGCATCCCGCCCATGCCGTGCACGAAGCCAAGCTCCGACGGCAGCGCATACGATCCGCCCTCGTCGAGGCCGCGGTGCTCGGTCATGCGAAATACCGACATCGGGGAAAGCGGGTCGAGGATGTCCGAGCTGACGAAACACGCCTTGCCGGACTCGTCGGACGCCGTCGGGATCGCGTCGGCGTTATTGTAGTATTCCCCGTCATCATCGGTCGCGGTAGTCAACGCGGGGAGCTCCTGCGGGACCTTGGCGGGAACAAAGTGGTACCGGCCGTGGGCGTAAGCCCCGATCGTCCCTACGGACAGCGCGATCCACGGAGCCTGACGCGTGGCGGGAACCGGCCCGTCGACGACCGCGTCTCTCGCCACGCGGGAGAACGCGCCGCCCGACTCCTCGATCACGAGCGGACGAGAGACCCCATCCTGCACAACCATCCACCGGAACACTTGCGTAAAGTATACGTTTTGGACAGTTTCCGATAACGTGTGCCCTGTGATCTCGGTGACCACGCCGGTCTCCCCGTTGCGGACGTACACCACCCCATCGATACAGAAGGCGACGTGATCGGACTCGTCCAAGAGATACTCTTTGGCGCCTTGGAAATTGCTGCCGGAACCAACGGAACCAAGGTCAACAAAACCGGGTCGGGTCTTCAGTGTGCCGCCGCGCGTAGTGACGTTGACGCCATACGCATACTGCCCGAAGGAGTCAAGATACATGGGGTCGAGGCCGGAGTGCATCCCCTTCGACATCGGGCCGAACCCGTCTCTCGCTTCGTATGGTTGGTCATACGCCATTGAGCTTCCCTTCCAGGTCGCTGACTCTCCGCTGCAGGGACTCGATATCCTTGTCGTGCCGCTTCAGCCGCCTGTCGGCCTCTCTTGCCACGCACTCGATAGCGGCGTCAAGATCGCACACCGCGTGGGCCATCTGGCGAGAGACGTAGGCAAGCGACTTGTCCACCTCGGCTTTGAGATCCTCGGCCATCGCTATGCCCCTTCCCTCATGCAGATGTAAGTGGTGACGACGCCGGCTCCGGGCACCGCCGCGGTATATGTAATGTCGGCCCCGGAAACCGAGTAGGCCAGGGCGGTGAGCACCGCATCATCCAGCACAAAAAGGCTGCCGGAAACGGGAACGTGGGCCAGCGCATGTGTGTACGGGACGGCCTCTCCCCCGGCCCACGTGTGCTGCTCCACGTGCAGAAGCCGCTCAGCCGGGATTCCGGCCAAGTCCGCATACAGCCCGCTTGTGGCCACCGTCGCCAGCGACGCAGTGGCGGCCTCTTCCGCGGCCAGCCGAGCGCTTATCCCCACGACATCCGTCGACAACGTGTCGATGTTTGCAGACAGCACGTCGATGTTCGCGTTCACCTCGTCGATGCTGGACGCGGGCGCCACGGTAGAGTCGATTTTCGAGGAGTCAATGCTGCCTTCCGGGATATCTCGTGACGTCAGGGGAGACGACAGGAAGCCCGCCCTTAGCCGGGCGAGCTCCTTCGCGCTGATCGGGCCTCCCACGTCCAGCTCCTTACGGTGTCGAGATATACTTGACGTAGACCTCGTCGCCATTCACCAAGTCGAAGAAGAAAAACACGTACTTTCCGATCACCTGGAAGTTGGCCGACTCGCCGGCGGAATCCAGAAACGGCTTCTGGTCCACCGTGCCGCCCATCCTGACGGAGACGGAGCCCTGATTGATCGGGGTGGCCGAGAGTTCGACATAGTAGGTATAGGACCCGGGCTCTCCGACGACTCCCGGCGACACCGTCTTGAACGGGTTGCTGGGGGACGTGCCATCAAACACAAACCGCTCGACGTCGAAAGCGACGTCGTCGCCGTCGATGTTGTACGTGTTGTTCGTTATCGAAACCGGTGCCGGCTCCGGGCATACGTTAGTCCACGAGCTGCAGCATCTTGTCATAAAAACCTCCGCATATCCATACTATCACCTTGTCACTATCAGGTCCACTAAAGTAAAAGGCCCCCGCGCCCTCATCGAACGCGGAGACCTGGATCCGTAGCGACTTGGGTTCGGGGGCGCGATCAATCGGTTAGGTCGACGGTGTCGTTCGTAGTCTCCTCCGGTTCGAAATCCGCCGCCGCCACGACCCAAGTGTCGGAGTCCGGACGGCCGCAGCAGCCGGTCGAGCAATCCTCCGTCGACGTGTAGACCACGCAACGACAGAAGACGCACGACCCGCTGCAGGGCATTGTCCGGGGCTCCGATTAGGTCGCGTGGACGTCCGGGAACCCGCCGGTCGAGTCGCTCGACCCGTCGTACTGCGGGCTGAACGGCGTCTTCAGGCCGACGGAGTCGGCCACGTCAGTCGTACCATCGGACTGCTTGGCCCGAAGGGTAGCGACGTCCTCGGCGTTGTCCGCCGTGTTGGGGACCACGATGCCGCTCCCGCCCGGGTCGTCCCGGTCGAACGCAGGCAGCATGCCAGTGTCGGTCGATTCAGTATCGACCGTCTGGCCCCACTTGTTCGTGTAACTTGCATTAGCCATGATGTCTTCCTTTCAAGTATCCGGGGGCCCTGGGTTGCCAGGGCCCCCGAGGCCCTTACGCAGTCTTGGTGATGGTGACGGGCGTGTCCGTTGCGTCGAACGAGCCCACACTGTCGGTCATGACCGTGTACACCGGAGCGCCAACCGTGTCGGCGATGTACGCCGCGCAGGTGTTGCTCGAGGCATCGGTCAGGGTGACCGCGCTGCCCACCGACACTTCGGCCGGACGGGACAGGGTGACCGTGAACGCTTCTGCGTCGCCAGCAACCGCCGCGATCGAGGTGACCGCAGTAGCCGTGGTGATCTCGAGCGTGCCGTCACTGTCCGTGTCGCAGCGCGTCACGCGGGGCGTCACGCAGCGCCGGTACAGGAGGACGATCGCGTTGGCCGCGTTGTCTTCCGGGCGGGGATGGTACTCGAACCGGGCGAAGAAGTAACCGATTTCGCCCAGGATGTTCTTGTCCATGTCCTTGTTGTTCACCCACTGCCACTCGCCGTTGAACGCCGGGCCGTCGCCGAAGGACGTACCGGAGCCAAGGCTCGTCAGGACCCGAGGCACCAGGATCGTGTACGCGCTCTTCAGGTAGAAGATGATCGTACCGAACTCGGCGTTCAGGTAGTCGGGGTTGGTCTCGGGACGCTGGCCGATAGCCACTGCGTCGCCAAGGCGCCGGGGGTTCACGCGCTTCAGGGTCGCGCTGCCGCCGTCGATGCCCTTCAGGGCCCAGCGGGGCTGCTGCGGGTCATGCGAGATGATGATTCCGCGGTAGGTCTTGAAGCCCATGTTGAAGCCTTCGATCAGCATCTGGGGCTTGGCGTAGCGGAAGTCTTCGCGCAGGTTGGCGTCGTTATACACCATCTGCTCGAATTCGTTCTTGTCCATCATCGCCATGAACATCGGCATGCCGGAGTCCATTCCGAACGCGCCTTCGGGGGCCATGTCCGTGAGCCACTGCTTGCAGTAGTCCAGGTAGTCCCAGTTCAGCGTGCTGATGTTGGGCAGAAGAGCGGCATTGAAGGTCAGAACTTCGTCGCCGTCGGCGTCGTCCACGAACGGGTCAAAAGAGACCCGGGTGGCGGTGTCGTCGATGAAGTCGTTGAACCCGCTCGTCATGACGACGAAGTGACCGGCCAGGGCGGCGAAGTACATGTACATCTCGCGCTGGAAGGTGACTCGGGTGTCGTCCACGACGGCGCTGCCGGCCTTGAGGATCATGGCCAGCTGCTCTTTCGCCTTATCAATCGTATAAAAATCCCGGACGCAAAGAACGGGGGATTTCCACGAACGCTTGTACCCAGTGTAGCTCAGGGACTCGATCGCCCAGTCGTAGGTCTTCGGCTGGTACGAGCACGCGTCCACGGGCTCCTGGGTCCCCGCGATGCCGCGCCGACTGGCTTCCACCTTCGCCCACGCGCTCAGACCGGACTGTTCGCCCAGCGTGCCGCGGAAGATGTTAGTGGTTTGGGATTCGCCATTGTACGGCTCATATTGGCTATATGGTACGAGGTCTCTCCAGGCGTTGGGGCGGCGCATCTGGCCGTCCTTGAGAAACGTACCGATATGTTCTGCCACACGAATGAGGCGAGCGTCCGCCTGCAGGAGGCGCCCGTTGACGTCGGTATGGACGTTCGGGATAGTGATGTTGTGACCCATTGAGGATCTCCTTTCTTATCGAAGGTTGAATCGGCGACGAACACTCGTCGCTACTCGCACCGACGATGCGATCGGTATCTTCAGCATCTACCGGATCCCCGGGTGGGCCGTTGGATCACTACGGATATCAGATCCAATTACAAATTTAGCAGGTGCTTAGCCCGATGTCAAGCGTGCCCTTCGATCCCGAGCGCGCTTGGCCGTACAAGCCTTACACCAGGAAGAAACGCGCAAGGTGCCGCGGGAAGCAGCAGAAAATAACGCGAGACGCTTAACCTTCCCACAGATACGGCATTGTTGGTAATCCTCCGTGTACCCCAAAGCCTCCATCTTGGCCCGGTGCCGCCGCCTACAAGCTTCAGACACGGCCCGCCCCCGTATCCGCAACGTGTGCGCAGACCACTTGACTCCCTTCCTGGCTTTCGACAACTTTTCAGCCACGTAGGGCACCCAAGCAAGCGGGATGCGCTTACCGCCGGGCACGAGGTTGAACCCACCTGGTGAAGCGGCCCCGAGCTGGGCCATCCAGACAATCTCTGCCGAATCTAAATTTTTCTTTGGGACGACCTCAAGAACAACCCACAAGAACTCACCCCACCCATACTTATGCACCGCCGCCTGGAAAAAAGAATTGTCGTGCCGCCCGGCCTCCACCGCCCTAAAGTGTGCCCGCCATCTTCTATGGATGTCGACGCTCTGCCCGACATACCATCTCTCATCCGCCACACAATAGATACCGTATATCCCACAAATAGCCCCCTCCGAAGGTGATGCAGGCGAAACGCGGCCGGGGGACCCGGCGTTGGGAGCCGTCTTGGAGGGGGCTAAATCAAGCTGCTGGCTGTGTTTCTTCTTTCCCATTGAGCATCACCTCAATGAAAATCCTACCACGCCGAGCACATAAAAGCAAGGCGGGGCCGTGCCTGGCACGACCCCGCCGCGGGCGATCAGGTCTCGCCCCAGACCCGGTCAACGATCCCGCCGACGGTCGTAGGCGCAGCCTCCGGAGGATCTTCTCCGGGTCGGGCGGGGGCACGAGCTTCCAGCCCGGGGCGCCGACTGATCACCGCCTCGTACTTCTTGCGCATATCGTCCAGGTCGGCCTTGACCTTCTCGAACGACTTGCGGTACACAGGCGATGCGATGCCTTCGAAGATCAGCCGCGCCAGCACCTCAGGCTTGCCGGCCCTCAGATACCCAAGCGCCGCATTCCTCCGCGCCTCCACGCCTTCGTTCCACTTCTCGTCTGCGCCCTTGACAAACAGCCACGAGCCGCCCTTGCCGACTTCCTCGAACGCCTTCTCGGCCACTTGCGTGAGCTGGGCGCTGATATCCATCGAGGCTTTGCGGTTCCGTTCGAGCTGAAGCGCCTCCATCGTCTGCTGGTGCTCCTTGAGCGCTTCCTCGCGCTTCTGGAGCAGCGGGTCGCGGTTCTCAAGCAGGGCGCTCAGGGCGCCGACCACGACTGAGCTCTCGTCCGGCAGGACCTCTTCAATGCTCTGGGGCGAAGTGACCCCAGGGCGGAACACCTTGCGGGCCAGGGAGAGGGCTTCCTTCTCCTCGTGTCCGGCCTGCATCAGCTTCTGCACCACGCGGCCGAAGAGCTCGTTGATTGGCTTGTCAAACTGCTCCTGGAACTCGGGAGTCCCGGCCAGGTCGACCTGGGAGAGCCGGGACTTGGTCGTCGCGAGCTCTTCCTTCAGCTTCTCCAGCTCTTCTTCGGACGGCACCTTCTCGAGTTTCTCCTTCAGCTCGGCCAGCTCCTGCTCTTTCAACAGGCGATCTCGCTCCGTGTCCACCACCTTGCGCTCGAGCTCGTCCCGCTCGGCGCGCAGCTGTTTCCACGTGGTGATCGATTTTTCGCCTTTTCGCACAACATGATCGGGCACTCCCGTCAGGTCTTCCGGCGGCGAGTCGATCGGACCCTCTTCCAACGGCTGCTCGACCGGCTGCTCGACCGGCTGCTCGACCGGCTGCTCGGCAGGAGGA
>DAOSXA010000012.1:7677-12149 GCA_035380245.1 Candidatus Zixiibacteriota bacterium
CGATTTCGGCCTGCGCCTTCGCCTCGTTGATAGCGATGTCGGAGGCGGCGCGCTGGGCCTTCGTCTGAAGGTCCACGGCGGCGCGCTCCGCGTTGATTCGAAGTTGCTCTTGGGTCTTGGCTGCGCGCATAGCATTCAGACTGTCCGTCTTCAGCGCTTCTACCTGAGCGTCCATCTCGGCCTTGGCCAGCTCCACCTGCTGTTCGGCGGTCAGCGCGCGACGCTCGGAGTCCTGCAACTGCTCCTGCCGCTGGCGCTCCAGCTCGGCCTGTTCCTTGGCCAGCTGCTCAAGCCGCTTCTTAAACATCTCGTAGAGCGCGACGCCCTGCTTGAGAATTCCAACGGCTTCCTGCACAAACGCCTTGCGAGTCGGATCCATCTGCAGGGCCTGGATGTGGCCCTCCATGTTCGGAAGCGCCGCTCCGAGGTACAATGCGCCACGCTGGGCGTCGACGTTCTCCATACCCTGCTCCTGAATCGCCTGGAGCATCTGCAGAAGCGGCTGGGCATGCGTCTTGAAATGGATGGTGTGTACCTGATCGGACCCAACCGGAATCTGCAGGCCCGACCCGAACGCCGCGTTCTCCAATGCCGCGATCGAATGCTCGTTGGAGCCGATCTCGTCCCGGCTCTTCATCGGAGCGAACTTGTCGACGTCCTCATAGGACGACTGCGCCGCAACGAACTCGCGCAGTACTTCCCTGCGTCCGCGTTCGTCCAGGTCTCCGCGAATCTGCATCAGATTCGTGAGCGCCTGCTGACGGGCCTGTGGACTTCCGCCGCCGATAGGCTTGGTCGCCGTGATGCGCCACTTGTCGGGGTCAAGCAGGAGTTCGAGCGGGACGCCGCGCTCCACGCAGCGCCGAACGAACAGCAGCGCCATATCCTTGCCGGGTCGGCTCGTTTCGTCGAGCAGGTAATCAACGGAAACCAGGCGCCGGTACACCTCGCGATAGAGCATCTGCAGGTGCTTGGCGTAGAAAACGGTCTGCTGGCTCTCCCCCCGAGCGGCGCGAGACGCGCGGTCTTCGATCTCGGTGGCGGACACCGGGCGATTCGAGGCCGCCGGGTCCTCCTGGTAGTCCTTGGCCTCCCGCGTGTTGTTCTGCACGAGGTCGGAGCTTACGCGACGAAGCGTGAGCAGGTCGCCGATCTTGGGCTGGAAATTCTGCTGCTGAAGAGTCAGCTGCGGATCGAGCACCGTGAGGATGCCGTTTCGGACGACGCGCAGCTTGTCCCGGGCCATCGCCGAGCTGGGCTGAACCAGGAGCGTGGCGGCAGTCATGCCCGCGTCCATCGCCCGGCCGAGGAACCGGTTCGACAGGTCGCAGTGCTGCTCCAAGTAGGACGCGATGCCGCGACACGAACGGAGGTACCCGTCGCCATAGCTGAAAGGAAGGAGCCAGAGAACCTGGGACATGCTGTCGTAGCGGTCCGGGGCTGCGAACAGGAACCCGTCCTTCTCCCCCTCCAGCCGGGCGAAGATCTTGTGTGTCACCTTGCGAGTGTCCGTCTCCTGGTAGACGATGTGGACGACCTCGACAGGGTCGAACTCGTGGGCCTGGAACGTGAAATCGTTGTTGCGGTAGCTCTGCGAGAGGGACTCCCACAGGTTGCCCTGAAGCGAACCGCGACCGTCCGTGCTCTGGCCCTCCTTGCCGAAGTACACGCGCTTCAGCACATCCTTTACTCGGGTCGGATCCCAGCCGGATTCCCTGGCCTGCTCTTCGTCCTCGATGATTCGGAACAGCTCGCCGGCCGTGAACTCATCGTCCAGGCAGAAAATCGAAAGTCGATCGGGGTCGGTCCCGGCGCGAGGATCGAACTTGAACTTCGAACGCGGAAACGCCTTGGGGCGCCAGTCGGTCTCGTCGGGGAACAGGGCGACGCCGAATCCGTAGGCGTCGGATTCGCGTCCGGCCTGGTCGAGCATCGGGTAGAACCCGGTCCAGTCATCCCGAAGCAGCCGCGTGAACTCTTCCTCGACCACCCGCTCGTAGGGTCGCTCGATGTCGTCCTGGCGGAACGGGAAGTTGCGGTGGACCCGCACGATCGTGGGAACCTCGTAGTAGGACGCGAACCGGCGGAAAGCGCGGTCGTCAAGAACGGCGCGAAGCTCCAGGAAGTTGACGTTGGTGACGTAGCCGAGGCCCTTCTCCGAAAGCATGTCCGGGTCCCACGGCGGCTTGCCGTCGATCTGGCCGCGAATGCGGTCGCGACGGAAGGCGTCCTCGGCGTCCGAGTCGCTGAGCTGGCTATAGATGTGGCGCGCGGCTTCGATCGTGGCGACGCGATCCGGCGTGGGTGCGCCCGAGGCGGTCACGGTCTGCAGCTCTTCCTTGCTTAGGTCGTCAGCCATCGCGAAGCTCCTCTTTCACCCAGCACCCTTCGGGGAACGCAAACCCATCCAGCGGCTTCACCTTGCTGGCGTCGAGCTGGATGGCCACGGGAAGGAGGCCGCCGCTTACGCGGCACACCCGGAGGTTCCGATCGTGCGGCGTCCGGCGTCCCGCGTTGCGAAACGTACGAAACTCGTCCAGTAAACCGTTGCAGGTGATGCACATATGAAGATCATGCTGCTTGCACTTCTTGCACGCCGCCGCCCGGGCGTCGATGGTCTGCATCAACTGCGGCCCGGCCTTGTGCTCCTTCAACGCGGACGCAACCATCGCGTGGGTCGCATTCTTGACCGTGAAAAACGTAGGATTCGAAATCGTCGGCTTCCCTGTGCAGAACCCCTCCGGCAGGCTCTGGCACATAAAGTCCTCAAGCAGCGCCTCGACGTCGCCATCCGGCGTCTTTCCAATCTCGGCGTAGGCGTTCCGGATTCGCAGGACGCAGTCGTCCTTGCTGAACACGCTCTCCACGAACTTGCCTCCGGGTACCTGGTAGAACCACCGGCGCCCGGGCGGCACCGCGTACGGGGTGCGAAAGCGCTGTAGGGACTTGGGCACCGGGCTACTCCTGCAGCTCCCATCCGGCGGGGTACGCCGACGGGCTGTAGGCGTTGGCGTCGATCAGACTCACGTAGTTCGCGCCTTCGAACTCTACACAATCCCCGATCGCGTAGGCGTCGTGCGCGCCGGTGGGCTGCACAAACGGAGGGCACCCGCTCGGGCCGGCGGGCGGGAGATACAGGAACAGCGCGGGCACGAGCGGGGGCGACCAGTCGGCTTGCGTTACGTGCCCCTGAATGACGCGGTAGACGTCCGTGCCGTCGTAGGTGTAGAACTCGCCGGGGTGGACCTGCCGCCCAACGTTGTCCTCCCACCGGGGGAACGCTGCAGCCAAATCTTCAATGTCCTCAAGCACCGCGTTCGTGGGAATAGACGCCGCCAAGGAACGCTGCAACGCACGAGTGCGGGCGCGCTCCGCCGGCAGCCGCTGAAGGAACGCGGCGATCTGGTCCTCAATCGGGACAACCGGACTGGCCGAGTCGGACACCACGACGGGCACCCCGTCGGTGCTGACCAGCACGCGAGCAGTCCCTGTCACCTCTCCGGTGTCGTCCACCACGAGCGCTATGGAGCTGGACAACGCCTGGGCCTGCCGGGCCTCTCCGTCCGTCATTGCCAACGCTTCCAGGAACTCCGCGGGCACGTCGGTCTCGTCGTGTCTCGCCGCGTCGTCCCACCAAGTCGTCGAATACCGGGACAACTCGAGATCCAGCCCCGAGAGCAGCTCACGGTACTTTGCCGCCAGCGCCACTCCGAGCCGCTCGTCCACCAGGGCCTTGGCCTCTTGGAGACTTGGGGTCTGGGGGACTGGGTCGCCGGGTAGCGCATCGAGCAGAGCAAAGTATTCGTTCTCCAGCACTTTTAGCCTTGGGGACTTGGCGGCCTGGGCGCCGGCGTCCAGCGACGCCTCCCAGGCGTCCAGGATCGCCTGCGCCTCCTCCGGAGGCAGCAGGTTGCCGAGATCCGGGGCCGGGATATTGCGCAGCTTGTGCCGGATCCACTTGATCTGCGTCTCGCCGCCGCGCGTCACCAGCTGCGCCGGGCTGCCGCGCCGGTTCAGCAGGGCCGGGTCAAGCCCGTTCTGCGCCATGTACGCCTGAACTCCAAGCTCGACAGGCCCGGCAAAGACGGACGCTGCCAAAAACGATACCACAGCAAACAACGCTTTTTTCATCTTTGTCTCCCTACTCTACGATCCCAATGGCCTGGCGCAGGATCACGACGCCGGAATAGCCATTCCCGCCAGAGAAGAAACTATTAGCTCCCGGCCCACCGCCGCCTCCTCCGCACCCATAGTAGCCTGCGTTGTAACCAGCATGCCCATTCCAGCCACCATGGCCTGCGTTTACCCCCGGATTTCCAGCCAGGTCCGAATTGAGAGTCCAGACGCCGCCGCCGCCTCCAGACCCATAGGTTCTCCCATAACTATGAATATCGGAAAAATACCCGGAAGCCCCATTTCCGGCTCTATCATCGTTTGCGGTTGACGCACTCCCGCTGTTTCCGTTCCCGCCG
>DAOSXA010000013.1 GCA_035380245.1 Candidatus Zixiibacteriota bacterium
ATGGAAGATCGATCCCGAATTCTTCGACTTCATCCTGGATGTCCTGATAGACCTAGTCGTTATGTTCCTGAACAAAGGACTGTGGAAGACAGAGATGAACGTAATTGCTGTGAGCCAACAGAGGCTGGAGGAAAGAGATGTGAGACATAAAAACGTCTTCCTGAAGACTACCTTAATCGACAACAAAGACAGTAATTCCTGAAGTGTACCTCATCTGCTTAAACAAGCAAGAAAGGTAAACAAACAACAAAAAACCCGGCTAGAAACCTGGGCTTAATTTTTCCGTGTTGTCATACTCAGGTGAAGAATGGACGCAAAATGCCGGGAACGAAACAAAAAACGGTAATGTATGTCCCTGATTTGATTGATGTTACGCACCAGCCGAATTACAGAACCAGTTTTGTGTTAACTATTAGGGTGAACAATGCCCTGGCCTACACCTGCAACAAGATTCACAACCGCGTGCCCAATTTTCTACGACGCGATGTTGGCATAGTAGGGCGAAGGCACCGTTGGGTACGCCCGGAACACATGCACGAAAACCGCCTCTGTCTTGTCACTTACGTCTTCAACTGAATAGATTTCCGGCAACCCGTTTTGGTCGCTATAGAGATAGTCGCGAATAGTCAGGTGAACTGCATCCCGGGTAGCCTCCTTATCGCGCCAATGATCAATCCGCAGTTTCTCCGCCTTAAGTGTTTTGAGCAAGTCCACGGCAACCTCTTTGATACGCTTGATATCGCCGGGAGTCAGATCAGGTTTTTTCAGCAAATCAAACACAGCAAGACTTTCCTCATCAAGTCCCTCACGCAGAGCACGGCTTTCTTCCTTATCCATCTCTTCCACAAAATTCAAGAGCGCTTCGAACGTTTTTTCGATGGTTACCCTATCTTTCTCGCGATTATATTCGGCCACAATTTCCTCGTAGTGTTTCTGGAAATCGGTGCGCAAGGGATTCTGCTGGAGCAGACGCTGCAGGCGTTTTTCGATGGCGGTCTTGAGATTCTGCACGGTGGTACGCTTGACCGGACTGCGTTCGAACTCCCGGCGCAGGCGGTCGAAGTCGATCCGGCTGATGTCGTAGGTGCCGGTACCGTTTGCTGGCGCCTCTTCCCTCACCTCAATGGCGTCATCCACTAACTGGTGCAGCTGGCGGATGATACAGGTGATATCTGCCTGCTCACGGTCCTGTTGCAGGCTTTTATAGACGATGTTGATGGCGTCGAAGTCGCCCCGGCAATCATTGATGCCTTCGATGGTGATGCAGGCTTTGAATTTCGAAAACACCGCCCGGCACATCACCTCAAAGCGTTTTCTCGTCTCGTCGTTTTCGTTCGCCGCCTCCTTGGCCGCAAGAATCGCCGCATTCCTGGCAAAACCCGTTTGCTTGATGATCTCATCCAGAGACGCGCTTCGTTCCTCCAGAAAAGACCGGACAAAGGTAATCGCTTCACGTAGATCGGCCAGCAATTCCTCCTCGGGCTTGGCCGGTTCAGCTTCGCTACCGGTGCCATCGCGACCGACATCACCCGTTCCAGCAAAGGTAGCCAGCGCCTTGCGCAGGTTTTTCAGGATGCCGCAGTAATCGACTATCATCCCGTTGTTCTTTCCCTCGTTGACCCGGTTCGCCCGGGCGATGGCCTGCATCAGCGTGTGCGCTTTGAGCGGCTTGTCGAGGTAGAGGGTTGAAAGACTCGGTACGTCAAAACCGGTCAACCACATGGCGCAGACGATGGCGATGCGAAACGGGTGTTCCTCGGCCTTGAACGCATCGTCCAGAGCCAGTTGTTGCATGTTCAGATACTGTGGCTGTTTCCGCATGGTCTCGGGAAGGTCAATGCCTTCCTTGATCAGGCGGCGGTGTGGGGTGATGTCCAGCCCCCATTTGCGGAACTTCTCGACCTCGCCCTGTTCCTCGCTGACCACGACCGCCATCTGCGTCTGGCGCATCCATTCAATCTGGCGACGCCGGTACTGTTCGTCCTGCTCATCCATTGCCTGGGGTAACTGCGATTCCAGCTCGTTGATTCTCTCGTTCCAATAGAATTCGATCAGTTTGTACATGCGGACGCAGGTAATTTTGTCAATGCAGACCAGCATCGCCTTGCCGGTTTCCCAGGCCGTGGAATAGTGGCGCACAAAATCACGGGCCACCTGGTCGAGGCGTTTCCCTGCTGTGATGATATGATAGTCGCGCTTGAGCTCCTGCTCCAGGCGCTGTTCCACATCAATATTGTTAGTCTCCAGCTCCTCCAGCTTCTCTGCGATCCGGTCGTTCAGGTCGCCGACCGCCACACCGAGCTTGTCACCGCGCGCATCGTAGTACAGTGGTACTGTGGCTTTATCTTCCACGGCACGCTGAAAATCGTAGGTGGAGACATAATCGCCGAATACCCGCCGGGTGATCTCGTCGTCCTTGAAGAGCGGCGTGCCGGTGAACCCAATGTAACTGGCATTCGGTAGGGCGTTACGCATGTTGAGTGCGAGTGTCCCGTACTGTGTACGGTGCGCCTCGTCAGTTATGACGATGAGGTCATCGCGTTGGGAGTAGGCCTCTCCTTCGCCAACTGTGTGATTGAATTTCTGGATCAATGAGAAAACGTGTGACTTGTGCTGCGCAAGCAACTCAGCAAGATGCTCGCCATTCGCTGCCCGGCATGGATCGCGGTCGTTGTCCACCAGGCCGCAACCGGCAAAGGTCTTGTAGATCTGCGTGTCGAGATCCTCTCGGTCGGTGAGGATTAGAAAGGTGAAATTTCCTCCCAGTTTGCGATGCACCTTACGGGTGAAAAAGACCATCGAATAGCTCTTGCCCGAGCCCTGGGTATGCCAGAACACCCCTAGTTTGCCTTTTCTGCTCTTCCTGTCGCGCACTGCCTCGATGGCCCGGTTGACGCCAAGGAACTGGTGATTGCGGGCCAGGATTTTTCTAGATTCTCCCACCGACTCGTCGAAAACTATGAAATTCTCGACTAGGTCCAGGAAATTAGCTTTCGCACACACCCCCTTGAGCAACGTCTCCATGGCCACGGCGCCCGGCTGATCCTCAGCCAACCGTTTCCACTCGTGAAAATGTTCGAAACGACTGGTAATCGAACCTAGTTTGGCATCCACCCCGTTGGCCAGCACAACAAAAGCGTTGTGATTAAACAGATGCGGGACGGTGTCTTTGTAGTCCAGAAAGTTTCGCTCGTAAGCGGCGCGGATATCCTTACTGACGTTCTTCAACTCCATGAACAACAGCGGCAGACCGTTTACAAACCCAACGATGTCCGCCCTGCGGCGGTAGAGATCACCTCGCACCCACAGCTCTCGTACGCAAAGGAAATGATTATTCTCGGGATTATTGAAGTCGAAGATCCGCAAACGCTGCCGCATTCGTTCACCCTTGACGTTGCGGAAGATAACCTGTACCCCGTCCTTAATGAGCTCGTACTTTTCGCGATTGGTGGTAACCATGGTCTGCGAGACTGAAACCGCTACTATATGGCTGACAGCGTCTTCATAGGCACTAGCGGGCAGGCCGGGGTTGAGCTCCTCGATCTTGGCCCGCAGGGTGCGGGTCAGCACCACCTCACGATCTGATTTCCGGCCCAGTAGACTGCCCGGTCCGAAATCCTCGTTGTTATAAGCGAACACGGACTCCCAGCCCAGCTTCTGTTCCAGGTATTCGGCAGTCGTCTGCTGGACGAGGCTGTCTTCGGTGTAGGGAGTCGGGGTCATTCAACGACCTCCCATTGACCGGTTTTTTTGGAGCCGATCCGGCGGATTCGGTTTTGCTGTTTAAGCTTCTGGATATTACGCTTTATCGTAGTCTCGCTCACTTCGAGCCGCTCGGCAAGTGCTGCATAGCTCGCTGAGGGCTCAGTACGTAATACATTTAAAAGGTCATTTATCCGGTCAGAATGACCGGATAAATCAGCGACTTGACCTGTTAATGCCCCTTTATCCGCCAGATCCAGCTCTTCCACAGGTTTGCGGTGAACCGTAGCGGTGAACAAGCAGCCATCGTGATCGTCGACAAAGTCTATGGTCGGCCACTTTTCCAGCGCCCTCTTTATTCCCGAACCCAGGCCATGGTAGGGCAGCAGCCCCTTTGCGATATACGAAACCAAGATTGGGTTGCGGATATTGGAGTTTCCGGTTCGAATCTTCTCCACTGTCAGATTATTGGGCAGATGTCCGGGGCTGATGATCTCGATGCGGTTGTCGAAGACAAACAAGCGAATCGGGGCACTGACCAGATAATCTCGGTGTACCAGGGCATTGACCAGCAGCTCCTCGAAAACCGCCTCGGGAATCTCCGGCAATCCTGGTGCGTTTACTCCACGCCCCGCCTGCACCTTGTGCAAGTTACGCATAACAAAGGCCAGTGCTCCCTCGAAGAGTTTCGGTAGCGGCCCGGAAAAGTCCT
Organism: Candidatus Zixiibacteriota bacterium; assembly: GCA_035380245.1. NCBI lineage: Bacteria > Pseudomonadati > Candidatus Zixiibacteriota > Candidatus Zixiibacteriota bacterium. The sequence continues at coordinate 4,415 of DAOSXA010000013.1, forward strand.
CACTGTCGAGGTAGTCGGTGGCGTGGATTTTATTGCCAGGGTATCGGATGGCCTTGACCACGAATTGCGGCACTATCCACTCCGGCTTCTCGGCGAAGAGTAGCACGCCGGCCAGGTTGAGACAACCGTCGTCGGTGGCCAGATTCATGTTTTGCAGCAGCTTGGTCAGGTCCTCGGGGGAATCGGGATACTCCTGTTTGTAAACATCACGCAGAAAATCGCGGAAACGCAGCTTGTCCAGCTTGTCGATCCTCGCCTTGGTGGGTAGTTCATCGCCGTGGAACTGGTTGGTTAACTGGAACAGGCGGCGCAGCTCTTCCTTGGAGTTTACTCTCCGCTTGTCGGCCCCAGCCTTGAGCCAGATCACCCCGTTCTTGTCAAAATAGGGCTTGTCAATCCCCTTAGGTACCGTGAGTACGATAACGATGCGGCCATTTTCAAGCGCCACGTTCTCGGTCTGTACCGCCAGCGGGCTGCGCACCAGATGGCTGGCAGCATTGCTGATAAGCTGATTGATCCGGGCTACATCATACCCTGAGAGTCCCGGTGTCGAACCATCGTCCGACACGCCGATAAAGATGGTGCCGCCATTGGTGTTAGCAAAGGCCGCCATTTCCGAGGCCAGCGACTCGGCATTCTTTACATCCGCCTTGAACTGGCTGGTTGAGTCTTCACCAAGGGCAATTTGCGAGAAAACGTCCTTGAGGTTCATTCGTTACCTCCTTGTACCGACAAGCAGGACTGAACCTTCGAGCAGAAATTATTCAGCTTGTCATCATCAATCTGGCCACAAGAATAGCAGTAGAGAAGATGTTGGGGTTTCCTGTGGCTTGAACCTGGGGAAATTACCCCAAGGACTGTTTCCAGGTCTTTTGGCAAGGTAACAACCGATTTTGTGAAATCAGCATGTTTTGAATCGGAGATAAGCTGGTTGAGTTCCTGATGCTCGTCCTTGTTGTTGTCATCATCATGGAGCACGGCATGGGAAACGCCAAATGCGCTCAACAGGTTCATGAACCGGTGGATGTTATACTTTCCGAGACAATCCAGAACGTAAGTTCCCTTAGGAAGAGACAATTTTTCGTCGTCAAGTAACCTGTTAATCAACGCGGTTTCACTTGGCCCTTCGACCAGCAACACATTTTCCGCAAAAAACATCCCTGCCCGATCAGGATTCAACCACAGAAAGTATTTTACGGCCTCCATCTCAGGCTTGAGGTCATCTGCTTGCATTCTTTTCTTAACTTTGGGATAATTGTTGGCGATTTGCTTAATGGCATGGTTGGCATCAACAATATTATTCCACTGGGTAAGGTTTACCTGAAAGATTTTAATAATCCCATCACTTCGTTGTGCGCGAATGATGGCTGGAATGCGACTGGCATTGCGGCTCACAAAATACGCGGAGTGCGTGGAACAGGTAACCTGCCAATCCTCAGCCTCGCTTACCTTGATCAGGTTTCTGGCAAGCTCGTCCTGCTGCGGCGGATGCAGAAATGCTTCCGGCTCTTCAAAGAGAACAAGATTGAGCGAGGGGGTGAAATCCTTCACCTTTTTGGAAACCTTACGTGGAACGTATTTAGCGCCGAGCTGGATCAACGAATAGATGAAATGCCGTTGAAATCCGGACCCAAAATATTCGACACCTTGCGACTTCTCGAGATTATTATCCCTGATGTCCCAGCCGAGCATCGATTTGATGATTTCCGGTGTAGACGGTGTGGTGAATTTCAGGCTAAACTTGGTTTGCCATGGCAAAAGCAGAGAATTCAAATCATCCTCAAAACTGGATAGAGAAAGCTTGTCCTCAGTTTCCATTGCCCGGACACTATCCGCAAAGTCGGTAACTCTTTCTGTCAGTAATTTATATGCCTCACTCTCCTCGACAACATCCGACATGATGTTTGTGATCAGATCGCGCAATGCGGACGGACCGCTAAGCTTGGCATGTTCATCAACTTTGCTGATCGCCGGGATATAGATTAGGTCGCCAAATTTTCCACTCTGTACATTCTTCGCGCCGTAAAACGGTTCGTCGGACAAGTTGCCATCCGACTTGTAACCAAGTATCCACCCAGTAGCATTCTTGCTGTCGTGCAATTTAACGCTTGTCTGAAAATATTTCCTTACTTTCAGGGACTTCTCGGCACTCTTGTACTCATCTTTAAGTGAGTCGTATTCCTGATCGTTAAGACTAAATGTCAACTCTACCCATGACTCCTGATTGGTCGCCCCTTTGAATGGGAAGTCATCTTCCTTCTTGAATTTGAAGCCGTCTTTCTCGTAGAAAGCTCGGATGCAATCAATAATTGTGCTTTTCCCGGCATTATTCGCGCCTACGAGTAGCGCATATGACTGAAAACGCATCGATGCATCGATTATTCCCCGGAAGTTATGAATGGATACTTGCGACAGTTTCATACAGCCACCTCCCCGTTCATTAGTTTGGGCAGGAGGAGGTCACGGGCTTTGGTGAGTCTCTCAATTGTTTGATGAAGATTCGCGATTTGGAGATCTATCGGGACCACATGCTCCATAAACATTGCCGCGATCCGATCTGTTGGCTTTATAAGCTCAACACCATACAGATCTTTCTTCGTGATCGCTGCGAAGATCGCACCACCACCAATCATGTCTTCTTTGAAGAAATGGCTCTTTAGTGCGTAAAATAGATAGTTTTGATGATCGCAAATCGATCGGATCGCCGCGAGACCCCGGCCAATGACAATCTTGTCAGGCGTTATGTTTATGCGCCCGACTGGAGCTCTCACACTAAAAAGTATGTCGCCGGGTTCCGCGATGCGACTTTGGACTGTGCAATATGTCTCATGCTTGGGGAAACGGACTCCGAAATTGGTGACACCCTGATGAAATGGCAGACCATTTCCATCGTTGTTGTAATAGATGGACTTGGGGCTTTGCCCCATCGTAACATCTGCAATCTCTCTTAACGGCTTCTTCTCCCACCCTTCCGGTACGCCGTTGATGATTTGGGTGTGTTCGTGGCCGGGGAAGCGGAGGTGGACGAACCATTCCTTGTATAGCAGCCGCGCCGACTGCTCCAGCAACTGAATCCGCCGCCGGTTGTTCTCGATCAGGTCGTCGTAGGCGGAGAGGATTTCAACGATCCGGGATTGAGTTGAACGATCGGGAATGGGCAGTCTGAATGAGGAAAGGATCTTTGCATTTGCGTTTGGCTGTGCAGCGCCGCCAACCTGAGACAATACAAATTGCTTATAAACGTCAGATTCAACGATCCGACCAACATATCCAGGGTCGGCAATTTGACGGTCAACGCGGATACGTACTAAGTAAGAGGCAAACACAGATTCAGGGTTATTGCGGATAAGTTTGGCATAGCCAACAGTCGCGCCAGTTCGAGCAATGACAATATCACCAGTTGCGAGCGAAAACTTGTTTCTTGCCTTTTCGTCAATCTCACAATATGGAACTGAATCCCAATCAATTTGGGAAGGAACAATGTCGGTAATGCGCAAGAAACGGGGGCCAACATGGTGTTCAGAAGCTGACGCAGTGTACCCGTACTGAACAAATTCCGCAATCTCGGCCAAACTCTTTGCAGAAGCCCTTGTCATATCCCTAGCTCCTCGAAGTTCTTCTTGATCGTCTCTGCCAGTTGCACGGCTTCGGCGTTCAGGTCCTCCAGTTCCACATGGATCTCGCGCAGGGCCTCCTCGAAGTCAAATTCCTCGTCCTCTTCTTCGGGAGCGACGCCGACATAGCGGCCAGGGGTGAGGCTCCAGTCGTTGGCCTCGGTCTCGGCCCGGTCCACAAGTTTGACCAGTCCTTCCACATCACGAAGCTCAGCCTCGGGGAAGCGTTCGGTGAGCCAGTGGGCCTGTTTCCAGAAGTAGCGTACTTGCTTTAGCTGCTCGACGGCCAGTGCGCGTGCCTCATCGGCGGCCTTGCGGGCGCGTATAATGTCGCGACTCGCCCATGTGTCGCTCTCTTTGGCGTTGCAGTCATTCTCGCAGGTTTCGATCAGGTGGCAGGCGAGTTTGTAGAGCAAGTCGGCCTGCATGACCAGATCGCGGCTGGTCTCGGCCAGTGTTGCGAGTCGGTCCACGGCTTCCTTTAGCTCGCCGTTAGTAGCCCTCTGTGTTTCCCATGCTACCTGCTGCTCGCTGACGGTCTGCTGGAAGGCCTCCGCATCCGCCTCGAACAGCTGGATGGCCTCGCCCAGTTCTTTGAGCGGTTCATTATGGGGCGCGTCCTTGGCCAGAGTCTTGAGGAAGGGTTCGACACTGCTGCGCAGCGAAGTCAGCGCACCGATGAAAGCGGTTATCGGTTTAACTGTTTCGTTGTTATCGTCTTTCTTAGTGAAACAGGCCGCACCCTCGGAAAGCATGCTCCTGCAGTAGCCCGCCACAAGGTCGAGATATCGCTGAGTTTCACCCCGGTAGAGCCAAACGATGGCCAGCAGGTTCTGCTCCTGCTCGGGGGAGAAATCGTAAATCTTTCGGGTTACCTTGCGGTAGATGTTGCGGGCGTCGATCATTAGCACCTTGTCTCGATGCGCTTCCGGCTTGTCGCGATTGAGAAACCACAGCTCGCAGGGAACAGTTCGGGTGTAGAAGAAGTTGGAGCGGATGGCGACCATGATGTCCACGTCGCCTGTCTCCACTAGCTTCCGGCGCACTCTGGCTTCATCACGCCCGCCACTGGAGGCCTGAGACGACATAACGAATCCAGCCCGCCCTTTTTCGTTAAGGTAGCTGTAGAAGTAGCTGATCCAGACGTAGTTGCCGTTGCTGACTTTGCCCTTCTTGTTGACACCGGGTAGGCCGAAGGGAAGTCGTGGGTCGTTCCCTACCTTGTCGGCGTCGATCTCGTCCACGTTGAAAGGTGGATTTGCCATGACGAAATCAGCTTTGCCGAGTAGCTCATGCGGGTCTTCGTAGTAGGTGATGGCCCTCTGGATATCGCCTTCCAGGCCGTGCACCGCCAGGTTCATCTTGGCGAGCCGAATGGTGGTCGCGTTCTTTTCCAAGCCGTAGAAGGTGAGCTTCTCGGTGGGGTTCTCGTGTCGCCGCTCGACAACTCGTGCACTCTGTACGAACATACCGCCCGAGCCGCAGGCAGGGTCGAGCACCGTGCCGGCGGTTGGTTCGATGATGTTGGCGATGAGCGAAACCAGCGACACCGGGGTGAAGAATTCGCCACCGTCGTGAGCCTTCTGATCGGCGAACTGTGTCAGGAAATATTCGTAGATGCGGCCGAAGACATCCCCGGAGACCTTTTTCAGCTCCTCGGGGTTGAGGGTACGCAGCAACTGGCCGAGCACGGCATTGTCAAGCTCCTGATACTCGCTCTTGGGAAGTACGCCGCGCAGGTTCTCGTAGTCTGCCTCAATGGACTCCATGGCATCGATAATAGCCTTGGCCCGGTCGGCGCTGTCGGGCAGAGAGACGAGATAGTCGAACTGGGCTTTGGACTGCAGGAAGATGGCGCTCTTCTGCGAGAAATCCTCCTTGGTCAGCGACCGTGTTTTGCCTCTCCGTGTCGGCAGGTTGGCTTCTATGCCATCCTTGACATCCAAAAAGCGGCTGTAGGCGTGGCGCAGGAAGACCAAACCCATGACCGGCAGGAAGTATTCGTTGCTGGCATAGTTGGAATTGGCCCGAAGAGTGTCTGCTGCGCTCCAGAGCCGTTTTTCAATGGCCTCTATGTGCTCAAGCTGGGACATGCTTACCTATACCTCCCAAAATATTACTTGCAACGTCGGTCGTTCTTGTCCCCAATACTGCAAGACAGTCCCTTGGTCTTCCTCGCCACAATTGACAACGATCAAACCCTGCCCCATCCGCTAGTGGTTTGAAAAGATAATTCAAGCTTAGTGGACAACTGATCTAGAGTATGCACCTTGTAGCATCAGAGTTCAGTAACCAACTTCGCCATATCAAGTTGAGTGCTTAGGAACTACTCCATTTCTTTTAGATGTCTCAACTTTTCCTTTGTGGATCATATTAGATAATCCAACACTTCCGTGAGGTGCTAGTACCATTTCTATAATCAAGCCACCAAAAGCTTCAATGGATTACCATGGGATTATAAGAGAACATCAAGAGAGTTCAAATACATGTTATCACATGAGAAAAGCAAAAAGAAATCATCTATATTTATTAAAATAATCTACTCGAAATATTACACAGGGGCTTTCCACTGAGCGAAAGACAATGACAGACTGCGTTTTCTGTAAAAAGCAGGGCCATGGACGTTGTGTTCTGCAGAGCGCTGCACTAAATCTGAAAAATGGAGTCAGAATAGCAATTCCTATATGGCTTTTAGTAAGAGGCAGGTGTTGCAGCGAACGTGACTAGGGCGGTGAAAATCCGCCTGGAGCGGATTGGTAACCTCGCGA
>DAOSXA010000014.1 GCA_035380245.1 Candidatus Zixiibacteriota bacterium
TGTATTCCCGTTTGCGATAGTTGTAGTAGTGATCGCAGTACCGCTTCAGAAGCTCAGACGCCACCTGCTGCAACAAGAGCACGCCATCAAAGGTTTCCGGATTCAGACGGGTTTCGGGCAGGTAGAGCGTGTACCAGTTCGGGTCCCCCAGCAGACGTTGGATGCCATCCTTGGTGATGTTCAGGTTGTACCAGCTCCGTTCGCGCTTGAACCGCTCCAGCTCGAAAAAGAGACTGTCTATGTCCAGCAGAGCCAAATGCTGTTCACGCAACGACACCTTGTCCTTCTGGTTCGCCAGGGGTGTACCGCGTGACTGCATGGCCTGAATGCGCGGGTACCAGTCGGCGACTACCGTGTTGTGCGTCATGTAGTCCGGTATATCCCCGACAGTGGGTACCGCTGCGTCTTTCTTGAAGTCATATTCCTTGCCGTCCGAGGCCTTCCGCCTAGGGCGGAGGATTTTGAGCTTCTTGCCGAAGTCATAGGTGACATTGAGCGGGATGGTAATGATCTTGCAGCGTTCGTTTCCGGGAAGGCCTTCCTCTTTGAGGAACTCGCGGAACTTCTCCATGAAGTCGGCTTCGATCCCGAACACGTTGAGGGTTTCCAGCTCCTCAATGAAGGTCGGCCGGAGCGGAGCATGGGAATGGCCGCTGCGCTTAAGGCTCCACTCATAACCCTTCAAGCGGACACCGCGTCCGAAGAGCTGTATAATCTGCGAGCCTTCCGACTTTCCGACATGCATCAGGCCCATGGTGCTGACTCGCCAGCAGTCCCAACCTTCAACGAATTTCTTGGAACCGATAAGCAGGTTAATCGGTGACGTTGAATCCTTCACGGAGGCAAACATCGCCTCGGTAAAATCACTGTCTTCCACGGTCAATTGTGTTTTGTTCTGTTTTGCCACTTCGGCCACGTGGTCGCACAGGCTCTTGGCATCACCGACGTTGATCAGACCGAAGGGCGTCTCGTTCGTGCCCACACGCAAGGCCACTTCGCCGGATTCGCCTTTGATGCGATCCAGTGACAAATGACCGCCTGCGGCATGGTTGAACAGCCTGGCGAGAATATCCCGGTAGAGGGCTTCAACGGTTTCGCCGCCATTCATGGCCCGGGCCAGATAGTTAAAGGCCCCGGCAAAGATGTCGTTGCTGTGCTGATCCAGAAGTCCCAGCCTTTGCCCTCCGCCGGTTAACAAGGCATTAATTGTCGCTTGGCTGTTGGCTTGTCCTTCAAGAAACTTTGCAATAAAACAGATGATCTGGGCAACGTCAGCAGCAACGATCTTCTCGTCGTTTGTGCCGCCTTTTGCTTTCGAAACCGTGCTACCCACGAACACCCATAGCGGCTTTTCCAGGTTGAATAACTCGAAATCTTTTGCTTTTTCCTCGTAGATGCGGAGTTGCTGATAAAATTTGAGTAAACAGGCTGTCAGGTAATCAAACTGGACCTGCGCGAACGTGCTCGGCATATTCAGGATCTGATAATCCTTGCCGAAACCGTCCTCATAGAACCACCGGTAGGAGTAATCGAAAACGACCGTCTTGGCGTAGCTGTTCTCAAAATCGGCATTGCCTGATGCCTGAACAGCCTGCTCAAAGGTGGCCGAATACTCAAAGGTAAACCCCTTGGCGCAAAGGTCTGAACGTCGGGTGAACCAGACGCCTTCCTCTTTGCCGCTCATGCCTCGATGCCCTTCGTCAACCAGAAGCAGGTTCTGATCTCCCAGGCTTCGCGTGGCGATGGTGTTTGGTCCCTCCTGATCGGCAAGTTTTGTGATTTCCAGCACATCCACACGCTCAAGGCCCTGGGCCAGAGCGAACAGACCGCCACGGGATTGCAGGTAACTGCCTGCAGAGATATTGCTTTCCCGGAACTCAGAAATATGCTGTTCGGACAAACGCTCGTTGGGCGTCAGCAGGATGACCCGGGAGAGTTCTTTATCCTTCCCATGCTTTGCGGCGTAGTGCCGGTATTGCAGCAGGTTGACGTGCATCAGCAGCGTCTTGCCGCTGCCGGTGGCGTTCTGCATGCAGAGCTTATTCAGGTCATCCTCGTTGTAAGGCGGCACATCGGTGTAATCGTCCCAGTGACGGTTGAAACGTTCAACAAACATATTGAGGTCGTTTAGCAGACCCTCGCGGTTACCGAAGAAACGATCCAGATAGATCTCGACAAATAGCAGGGTGAGCCACTGGTAATATTTCCATACCACCGGCCGGCGACGCTTTTCATTGATCGCCTGGGTATGTCGGACAATGTTCTGCTCATAGGTCAAGAGCATATCGCGACTGATGCGAAAGCCCGGGAAATCAGTCATTGGATCGGCATAGCTGAAGAGCGGGCTATCGCCGAGATGGTGGTAGAAGAAATGCAGATTATCCTTGTCCAACCCTTCCAGGCGCGGATCACGGATGGGTTCGGCCAATTTGTGAAAGGGGCGAACCACTTTGCCATTTACGTTGTGTTCGGCAAGCGGATCGATGCCGAACAGACTGACGAGCCACTGATTGAGCAATAACTTGTCGCGGAATTTATGACGTGGCATCACACCGCCTCCTTATGTGTTATCGCCATTCCACATGCGCTTCATGAACTCTTCTTCGATGAGGCGGACCTTCCAGTTCTCGTCATCCAGCTTCAGATTGGGCAGATTGTTGCTGCCGTTGACGTAGATGGTGTCGAACTCGAAATCGCGTGTGCTGAAGCGGTTCTTCTGGAACCATTCATCCAGCATCAGGTTGTCCTGCTCGATGTCGTCGGTGAGTTTGCGCCAGACGATCAGGACCTTTTCCTGCTGACCATTGTTTGGATTGGCCGGGTCCTTGGGCACCCAGCCTTCGACCTTACGGAACCACCATGGGCCGCCTTCGTACGGCCGGATGCGGTCATCCACCACCAGCTTGGTTTGCTGGTCCTTGGGCAGCCCCGGGTCCGTAATACGCTTGAAGGTCGCCTGAAAGGGTTGCGGCACGGATGTGTGCAGCACGCGTAGACCGATCAGGTAGTTGAAGGTCTCAATCAGATCGACCGCACGGGTTGCGTACTCGTCCGTCCCCGGCTTTTTTACCTCCAGGGTATAGCCGGTCGGATCAGCAAAAGCATCGATGTTGAGCAGCGATTGACTACCCCGCGTCTCCACATCCAGCAGGTAGCGGAGCATGTAGTCTTCCTTGAGCGCTGGATTAACAGCTACCGCCTTTTTGCGCTGCGGGTTGTGGTCGAGGCGCAGGTTGTTGAGCGTGTCCTCGTAGGATTCCAGGCGGATGTATTTGAAGCAGTGGGAAACACCGGTATGACGCGCCGTGGGTTTGCCGTCATTCCAGTTTTCGGAATAGACCACCTTGGCGATTCGGGGCTTGAGCACCGTGTCGAAGTAGTCACCCATTTCAACGAGGATGTATTTGCGTTTGCCCCTATCGTCACGATTGAGGTTGATTACGGCGTGGCCAGTAGTGCCAGAACCGGCGAAATAATCAAGTACCATAGCTGCTTTGTTTTCATTGGTACCGGCGACAACCGAGTCCTTTACAGTAAAAAGTGATTTTGGGTACGAAGCCGGAGCCTTTGGTATTATTTGGTTAAGGAGTTGAGTGCCATGGTTATTCGCCGAATATCTCGAATCCACCCAGTTTGACTTAAAATTGAATTTCTTCTTAAGCCTCTTAATATCAAAGACATCTCTCTTTTTTAGATAGTGAACTTTGAGCTCATCCTTTACGTTTTCAACTGTATTGCGTGCGAATCGCCATTTCCGCTCAATACCTTCAGGGTCAATTGGATATATAGCAATTACGTCGCCATCTAATTTCTTGTTAATTTCTGGATGGAAGTCCTTTGGACACACATCTCCAAACCCAACTATCTCTCCATTCTTAACAATAATGGGGTAAAAGCAGTTTGGACCCGCCTCTCTTAAAGAATCGTCGCCTGTCACATCCCTAAAATTTCGCTCGTCCCAATCTGCTTCATTTTCTCTAAGTTGTTCGCCAATATATCTTCCTGGCTTCGGATAAATGAAATATGCATATTCATGTGTAAAAGAAAAGTTGTCACCTTGCTGACCTGAAGGATTATGGTTAACGGCTATGCAACTTTTTTCATGGATTTGGTAGTGTTGTGATAACAGTTGCCCAAGAACTTCCTGCTCAACTTCATCGATTGCAACGGTTAGAACAGAGTCTGAAGTTTGAAGACACTTAGCTAATTGCAGCCTGCTATCCATAAGACTAAGCCATGAAGAGTCACGGTATGAGTTTTTGTATAGTATTTCTGATGATTTCGCGTTGTATGGTGGGTCTATGTAGATACACTTAACTCTTTTTTCGAACGCACCTTTTAGAAGAGACAACGCCTGAAAATTCTCCGAGTGAATCAGCAGGCCATCGCACTGCTCATCAAAGTTTTCAATCGACGCCAACAGCCTGGCTTTGAAACTGTCATCGAAAAAGCGGGTATCCAGCACCAGCTTGTTGTTCGCCTTGAGGAACTCGACTTCCAATGGTCTTGTAAACTCGATCTCTTTCGCACCGAACAAATCCCCAGTTTGCGCCTTAGTGGCTCTTTGCGAGTTTCCAATTTCGTCAATGGCAAACAGTCTGATCCACTCTTCACACTGAGCGTCACAGGCCGCCACTTCCGCGTAGAGTTCCTCCGGAACCCGATCGAGAGTGATGCAGTAGTTGGTTTCAATAATGAACTTCTTCTTTAGCCAGAGCTTTTTCTGGAAATTCTCAAGCTGGGCCAGAAAGTCGATCAGCTTGCCCGCGATTTTGCGCAGCACCTTGATCTTGGCCAGATAGCTTTCGACCGCCGGGGCTTCGGCGTTTTCGATATCGTCGAGGCGCATGACCTCGTTCTTGATGTAGAAGTCCAGCTCCCGGCGCAGGAATCCGCCCAGGTCCTTATGGATGAAATAGTCCATGGTGTTACGAGCCGTGTACTGGTTCACGTACTTTGCCAGTACGGGGCGATTCTTGTCGCTGTCGGTTGGAGCGAGAACCTTGAGCAAACGCAGATACTCCGCGGCCTGTTTTTCGTGTGAGCCACAGGCGGCAGCCATGGTTTGGAGACGCTGAAGAATTGTCTCCACCGCCTCAGCGTTGCGCTTGTCCCGCCAGGTTTTTTCCTGGCCGGTTTTTTCCGGATCGGGCCGGTATTCGAAATTGACGACCAGCTCGCCGGTTTCGGTCAGGGCGACGGGATTTTCAGCATGCAGAATGAAAAACCGCTTGTTGGCTTCGGAGGCCTTGACGTTGCCATGCTCGCCCTCGGTGGCCTCGACGACGCGAAAATGGACCTTGAGCGGGAAATCGGGGATGTTATTCAGTACCCGCTCCTCCTTCGACATCTTCCTGACTTCGTCGGACTGTGTGAGATCGAAGGTGAAATTGGAAAAAAACTCGGTGCTCTTTATGTAATACTGATCCATGTTGGCCCAGACCAGTTTTACTTCCTCTCCGTTGTAAGGCACGGCAAAGGGGGCGGCCTTGCCGGGCGTTTCGCGGGTGTAATATCGGCGGGAGATGAAGTCGCCGTCGTCGTAGTAGCGCTCAAAGAAGCGGTACAGGTGGTCATAAACATCGGCCTCGGCGCTGGCGGTATTCTTGACCGCATCCAGCGCGGCCTTGGCCTTTTTGACCGGCTCGGTCTCTTCCGGATTGGGTGCGCCGAAATCCTTGGCGGTCTGAATGGCCTTCTCATAGGCAGCCTGCAGCTCGACCTTGCGGGCCTCGTCCACATCACCGAAGGCATCCGCCACGATTTTCAGAAGGTCGGTGCTGATGAAGTCCTGAACTTCCTGCGCCTTGACGTGCATGATCCGGTAGAAGCCAAAATCAAGGTCCGGTTGGTCCAGTCGGAAAAGCTCAGAGAGTTTTTTCAAAAGACGGTTTCGAAGTTGCTCGGTGGATGGCATCCTTATCATCTCCTGATTTATTAAATGACTCGCCACCGGATGGTAAAAACCGGTGTGACTATTGTTTTCTGTTGCATCCGTTTTTCGAGCGATTCCACGAGAAGGTCGCGCTTTTTAGCAATCTCGTCCTCGATGTCAAAGATCCGCTCGCGCAAAGTGCGCTTCTTACGCTCGAGCTTGGCGATTTCTTCCTGCAGGCTGTGCTGCTCTTCGATCGTAGGAGCCTGGCGGCTGCGCCGTTGCAGGTCGCGGATCTGACGCTTGGTATCGTCCAATTCTTTTTGCGCCGCCATTTCCATGTCCTCGGCCCACTTGTCGAGTTGGTCGCGGGCCTCGGAGAAGTGGCGGTTGTTCTCCTCCAGGTTTTTGGCCAGGGTCGCCTTGGCATGGCGCTCCTGATCGCGCATGAGGCGTTCTTTGGCGGAATCCGGAATCGCGGCAATGGCACGGACCTGACCGTTGCAGTTAAATAGCTTTTCGCAGGTTTCCTGATCGATGTTGTTACCCGCATCGTCCATTCCCGAGAAAAGTAGATACTCCTCGGAATCAAACGAGTCGATGTGCAGATGCTGGAGGCTCATCCATCCTGATTTTCCCTTCAACCTTTCCACAACCACAATGCGGGTTGAATGACCGGTGATGTCAAAAACCACTTCAGCAAACGGACAAGATTTTTTTATTGCTTCATGGATGACATATTCCCCTAACGGGTGGCTCAGGCGATACAGGTATTCGCCAAGAACATTATCCTGCGTTTTAGAAATCAGTTGATAGTGGCCATCCGAAACATTCGCGACAGGACTGTTATGGAGGGAGAACGAGAAGCTTTTATCGTCAAAGTCAGCGTTATTGTTCAAAATATAACGAGTGACCATCCAGAACAAACGTCCGATGCGATCCAATCGCTCCTGAGTCCCAGTCAAATTCACTTTCAGCCGGTCGTGCACATCCTCATCAAAATGTTCCAGCAGCATTTTACGTGTATCACCCATCTTGGTTTTGATCTGCTCTTCCAGATCCGCCTGTAATCTCTCGAATGCAACCTGAATTTCTTCTTCACTTCGACACCCCTGGTAAATTTCCAAGATGCGACGTTCAAAATCTACCCCAGTTTCAATGGAGCCGAGAACATCATCACTGGCGCCGAATACGCCTGTAAACAGATTGAATTTGTGTTCCAGTAACTCATATACACGTCTGTCGGCAGCATTACGCTCGTTGAGGAAGTTAATAACCACAACGTCGTGTTTTTGACCGTAGCGGTGGCATCGTCCTATCCGTTGTTCAATGCGTTGAGGGTTCCAGGGGAGGTCAAAATTGACAATAGCCGAGCAAAACTGAAGATTAAGCCCCTCACCTCCTGCCTCTGTTGCAATTAAGATACTCGCCTGCTCCCTAAATCGATCAATGATTGCTGCTCTAAGATCCACTTGTCGAGAGCCAGTCGCCCGACCTGATTCTTTATTGGCGACAAGCCATTCCTGATAAATCTTCCCGGAGACATCATCCTTGTTAGTGCCATTGAAGGTAAGCACCTGACCGGCATAGCCATTCCCTTCTAGGAAATCTTTCAGCCAGTTCTGGGTCCGCCGAGATTCGGTAAAGATGACCACCTTTTTGGCTGCTCCCATTTCTTTCATGACACTGAAACCGATATCCAAGGCTTTCAGTAGCGCTCTGGTTTTTGTGTCGATACCGAGGCTTCTGGCCCAACGAATATAGTCGGTAAGCTCGTCAATTTCGGCATTTAGCTTTTCCAGGTCGATCTTCTTGACCTGCAGCTCAGTTTCCTTCTCAGGCGTCGAGGTTTCATCGTCCAGAGATGCATCCTCTTCGTCTTCGAGAATCTCATCGAGAAGGTCGTCATCAATATCTTCACCGGAAATCATAAGGTCCAGAGCGCCCGCATCTTGCTTGATTTCGTCTCTTAGCTTCAGCAGACGATCACGCATGATCTCGAGCGTTCCAGCAACGGCATGAGGCGAGGACGCGAGAACTTTTCGAACAAGAAGTGTGAGTAGGTGTTTTTGCCCAGATGGAAGCGCATAGGTTTCGTCACGCATGAGATAGCTGGAAACCGCCTCATACAGTTTGTGCTCTTGCTCCGTGGGCTTGAACGGTCGGGTAATGAGTTTGCGCTCGGTGTAGCGCACGAATTCGATAACCTGGCTACGGAGCGAACGCCAGCAGAATGCGCCCAGGCGTTCCCGCAGGCCGGAAATATCACCGCCATAGTTGATGTACTGCGTTCTGAAAGATGCCAAGTCACCAAACAGCCGGTCATCGATCAGGGTCGAAAGGCCATAGAGTTCGAGCAGGGAGTTTTGCAGTGGTGTGGCCGTCAGAAGAAGCTTTTTGCGATCTTCTGTTGCCCAACGGATACGCTGACCTAGCCGATTGCTTTCACGATAGGCATTACGGAGCTTGTGGGCTTCATCAATAACCACAAGATCCCAGGCTATCTCTTTGAGTTCTTCCGCTCGGCTGGCGGCAAAGTGCATGGAGCAAATGATAATTTGCTTGTCTCTGAAAGGATTCGGAACACCACGCTTTTGCTGATCTTTATAGATTTTTGCATCCAGAACGATGGATGGTAAGTTGAACTTTTCGGAGAGCTCCAATGCCCACTGCTTCCGGAGAGAGGCAGGGCTGACAACTAGAATGTTTCGTCTGCGTTCCGCCCAGTATTGACATAGCACAAGACCTGCCTCGATGGTCTTGCCAAGGCCAACTTCATCAGCGAGCAACACACCCTTTGAAAGAGGTGAGCGTAATGCGAAAAGGGCTGCTTCAATCTGGTGAGGATTGAGGTCTACACACGCATCAAATAACGCACGGCCAAGACGATCGACACCAGAGCCGCCGACCCGGCTCAATTCATGCGCGTAGTAGCTTGCATGGTAGTCTGTAATCATTCTTTCAAATCTTTCTTTTTGAGATCCACCGCACCGCCAGCCTTGACCCACTCGTCAACTTCGTCTTCTTTGAACTCCCGAAGATGGCCCATACGATTAGCTGGTACCGACTTCGTAACCATCCGGCGGGAAACACTGGCATGGTTGACACAGAGGTACTTGCCTCCTTCATCTACTGATAGCAAACGATTTTCCATCTTGGCCATTTTTCTATCTCCTCAGATTTATTGGCCTTCCTGCTTAAAAGAAAGCGTTCACAACAAATTTTCTCATTTTCTCGTGACAAACTCCGTTTTACATTGCGCCTAAATCCGTAGTTGAAAACTGTCCTTATGCTGTCTCGAAAAATATCTCAAAAGAATTCAATGGATCAACTATTGAATAAACCCAAGACCATAAAGGACGCTCAAAATCATGTTATCACAAGAGGTTTAGAAAAAGGAAATCATTAAGGTTATGTGTATTAACTAGTTTCTAACTTCAATTACTAATGTTTCTAATATTTGTTGTTAAGATAAATGATATTCATTCTAAAGTGTCTTTCACTTTCATTGGCGATTCAACCTAATTCATACCGATCTCTTGCCCCTCTTACCGACCTCTTCCAGATCCTGAAGTACTTTGCACCTATATTGAATTTCTTGACAAACTCGGAGTATTCCGGCCAGATGGGCGCTCTGTAGAATTCGCTGCGGCCTATGCCTCCGTTTATGACATATTCGGGCAGAGGGTTGGTCCCGTAGAAGACCGACCGGGCCATTATCTGCCATCTTCTGGTGAAGTCGGTCCAGTTACAGCCGAAGGCTTCCCCCGGCTGGATTATGGCCAGAATCTTCGGAGCCATCCTGTTCTCTAGATAAAGCGCCTGATAAGCCGCGGCGCCGTCCGCACATATGAAAAGCAGCGAGAACCTGGACGGATTATGGTCTTCGCCGTACTCTTCGGTCCTCTCGAATATGAACCATTCGGCGAAGGGCTTCTCGAAAACATCCGAGTAATGGTCGGGGCGGTGGTATTCGGCACGGTTTGGGGTGACCCTGATCCTCCAGCCGTTCGGCGCTAGCTGGCTC
>DAOSXA010000015.1:0-5931 GCA_035380245.1 Candidatus Zixiibacteriota bacterium
TTCGAGTTTATTTGTGCCAACACGTCAAAGATGTCGGCAAGGATGATGTTCGATCTTAGTCTTGTTCCCCAGTCTTCCACTTCCGGATGAAGTTCTCGGAACAAAGCCGAGTCCGTGGAAGAATGCTTAATAAACGAACCAAAGGCTCCCCAACTTAGGGAGCCTCCGATATCGCCTATCTCGATTCCGGCTGAAGAAATCAAGTCATGGTTAATCGCCTCGCGATGTTCTTCAATGAACCTTCGGAGGCTTAAGATTCCCCCACTGATGCGCCTGTTGCTTCCTTCGTAGCATCATTCCATGCCTTGACAAGCTGCATGATCTCATCAGTGAGAAGTCCGTTGAAGACATCTTCGGGAATATATTCCTTGAAGAACTCAATGACCTTTTCGTCCGTTCTCATGTTCTTGAGTACCAAATAAGGGACACTTGAAGCGAGTGGAATTGAATATGTCTTGTCTCCGATAGTCGCCTTCAATACTTCAATCTGTTCTTTTTTCTTGATTGTAACTTCAGCCATTTTTGAAATCTCCTTTTCTAATTAAGACTCAATGTCTCCTTCGTCTGTTACCTGTACCCAGTCACCCTGGATGGTGATATCGAGCTCAACAGCTTCATCGCCCTTGTAGTTGATGTCGCCGAGATCACTGATGAGACCATTCGAAGTGCCAACATAGGTCATTCTCTCTCCATCCTTCATTATGAAAAGGAAGGCAGCAGGATCGGGTTTACTGTCAAGGTTTACCTTGAGGAGCGTACCGTGATCACCTGTTGCGGCTGTCTTGTTCACGTTGGAAGCACCGAAAACAGTCTTGAGAGTGTTCTCTGTGATGTCCATGATCTTGCCCTTGATAGTTCCGGGATCAGAACCTGGGATAGTTCTCTTGGGTTGAAGTGCCCAGTTCTTCAGAGTCTCACTGTCACGTGCTGTAAAAGTGATACCGTCTGCATCGATATCTCCGACTATGGTCCAAGCTGTGAGCGTGTCTGTCGGATATGCAGGCAAAGTAGTTCCGGCCGGAGCCGTGTAGAACATTCCGGAAGCGTAGCCGCCTCCGAGCATAACATTATCTGCCATTTTTTTACCTCCTATTGATAGTAGTAAATTCTTGATGTGCCACTATATTTAACCTCGCCGAGCACATAGCGAGGTCAGGTCTCACGGGATCAGATCCCCACGATCCTGATGAATTGACTGTCACCATTCTGATTGCAGTCGTTTGCTCGTCTGATATCTTCTTCAATACGCCGATCGCGTTTCTTAGAAGTTCGTCTGCTGCCTCTTCTGACTCTGCTCTGGCATCGAGAACGATGTCAACCGAGTCGATGGTGTTCTTATCAGAACCACCGACTCTCTGGACTTCAAGGGAAGGAACTTTGAACTTCGCAGGAAGCGGTCTGCAGTAGATGTCGAAGTAGTCAGTCAAAGCGAGTCTGACGATGTTCTCTATATCAATGCTTCTGAGTATTTCCATATCACACCGCCCTGCTCAATGCTTTATTTTCGGATTCGGCTCTCACACTCGCCTCATCGGTCGTAGCTACACCGGCGACCCATCTGGTCGGCTTCTTGACTGCGTTAGCCGTATAGCCTTCAGATGGTTCCGAGATATTAGCTGTCGCTGTTGTTGCGATTCGCTTCGCTTGCGAAAGAGCCAATTCTCTAACACCTTCCGACTGGAGTATCTCGACGAATCCTGCATTCTTCCATTCAAACCGAACATTCCTTGCCATAAATCAACCCTCCCGTCTAACGAGGTTGAGCTGAATGTGGGAAGTCCTTGACGGACCTGTCCACTTGCGTGGCGCACCGTTTATCTCAAAGGTCTGACCGTCAAACTCAATACGATCTCCAGCCTTTGCATCTGTTCCTTCGGGAACATAAGCCGTCCAACTGTCATTGATACCAAGAACGCGTCCATCCTGGGACAGTGAAGTCGATGCAGGCTGTATGGAGCAGCCTGTCACCGTTGTCTTCTCTGTGTTTGTCCAGTCGGGCACTTCTGAGCCACGAGATGTGGTTGTTGTCTTGGCCCTCACTACCGTGATGGTCTGATTAGCGAATGAGGGAAGCATCAAAAACACCTCTCTCTCGGCTTCATAAGATTCAATGCGTCGATCTTCTGCACCTTCAAGCCCAGAGCCTTCATATCAGTCGGCCAGAGCTTGATAGCTCCGCTTGAGTTAGGCAAGCTATAAGACTGAGATACACCACCGGCTGCTTCTGCGTATGACGCGACAGGAAGCTGATTTCCGGGAGTGTTCAACTCGCGGATAACGACGTCACACGTCACGCTCTTAGCCACATCCGCGAGGATAGGTGTTGCTGCGATCATCTGGTCGTAGTCTCTGCCTGTTCTCTGCGCCTCGACTCTGATCAGATTGCTGATGACAGGGATCAGATAGCCTGCTCTCGTCTGCTCTTCAGATGTGAGCGATCTCTTGAGATTGATGACATCTTGTACTGTAGCAAAGTCTGACATCGCGCTTACCTCGTTACTTCTTTAGTCTTCTTTGTGGTTCTTTTACGCGCCGGAGTTTTCTTAACATCTTCTACGGACTCGGCTGGTGGCACCGCTGGTGCCGGTGTAGCCTTCTCAGGCTTCTTGGCATCAACGGGCATCCACAAACCACCAAGCTCGGAGTCGACATTTACGACCGCTCCGGTCTTAACGTTACGGTAACGCATTAGGACTCAGAGGACTCTATTCTTGCGAAAGCACTTCCGTCAAGAATAGCCCAACCGATCCATGCTTCTGCACGGAGATATACCTGATTGTATCCCTTAAGGTCTGCAGCTGTGTTATCTGGATCACCATACTCGATAACATCAAAGTTAATGATGTCTGCATAGCCCCATTTGAAAGCGTTCTGGAAGTCACCTGCGTAAGCGTACTCACCATTTACCACGGATACTGTGCTGTTGATGTCAACAGGAACACCGTTGATGGATGCAGGTGCATTACCCCAACCAAGCTCAGGATACTGCTTAACGCCGCCTACCTTTAGCTTAGCAAGATCTGCTGCAAAAGTCTTGCTCATGGCGATACCGTTGAAGTCGTAGTCACCGATAGCTGTAACAGCAGACTCGATGTTTGCTTCAGGGTTAAGAGCTGAATATGTAACGGGAGTCACATGCTCATTCGTGTCGAAGGAGTTCTTGCCGATCAAAGCTGTCGCGGCAGCACCTGTTGCAGGATTCGTGCCGTGCATAACCATGATGTCGAGACCGCGAGCGATCTTGCCTGCGAAAGCCTCAGAGAAAGCTCTGAGGTATTCGAGTTGCTTTTCTTCGGAGCAACGAATGAATTCGTCAGATACTCTCTGACCGTATTCGATCTTGAGAGGAACCATCTTGATGGTGTCGTTAGATCCAGTGTGAGAACCCTTCGCGCCACCCTCTGCTACGAGGTTGACCTCTCCGCTCATGGAGAAGACCATAACGTCTGTTCCTGAGAAAGCGATAGGTGTCTGCTCTGCTAACTTAGCGATAGATGACTTCCCCTTCGCGCCTGTGAATACCTCTCTCACCAATTCGTGAGGGAATTTAGTTGATGTGAATGCCATTTTTACATCCTCCTTAAATTAATCGTTTTTGATCGCGGACAATACTGACTTGAATGCCGTCTTTGACGAATCAAGAGTCTCGCCCGACTCTGGGTTCTTAGTCGGGAGCGGTGCGCCGTTTCCAACTAGCTTCTTTAGGGATTCCGCGTCAGCTCTGATAGACTGCTCGTCTTCTCCGCTGATACGGCCTATCCACTCGTGTGAAAGCCCCACCTCGTGAGCTATCCGGCTCTTTAACGAGGCCGTCTCGTATGTTTTGTTCTGTGCCATGAGGTCTTCAATGGTCTGAGAGTCAGTCTCACGAGCTTTCTTGTATTCTTCAAGAGTCTGATTAGCTTCTTCGAGTGCTTTCTGATGGTCAGACGGTGAGATCCAACCTTCATAGCGCTTGTTGGTCGCTTCACGCTCTCTCTTCAAGCGTTCCTTGACGATATTGTCAAGCTCTTCCTGTGTCTCAATGGCCTTGAATGTGCTTTCTGTTGTTTCTGACATAATGTAGTCCTTTCCCCGATTTCAATCCGTTTCGGTAAACGTTAATAACTAACGCGTTGCTTTTTGGCCACCTTGGCCGTGTCGCAAGCGTGAGTCGCTAAAATAACAGACTCTATCAGAGCGACTTCAATGTCGTCGTCTAGAGTCTTATAGCCGTAGCCACCGCCGGAACCGATAGCTCGATGCTGGCAGTTAACTACGCTCTGTCTTAATCCAGGTTGCCCTGAATGACACAGCGTCTTGTTAGCTATGGCGGTTTCGAAGCCTGACGAAGCCTGAATAACTTCCTTAACTGTCGCCGCGTTCACGTTCTTGAGCTTTTGCTCTTTGCACTCCCGAAGGAATGTCTCAAGCCCGGAAGCACCGTCTACCAAGACTGCTTGCGCTTTGCTCTTCGTGAGGAAGTTGATGATCCAGTCGTTACCGTCTCTCTGGTTCCTACAATCAATGGCTTCGACGAATATCTTGCCGTCGTCGGTCTTAACAGCGACTGCAAGAACCACGTTCTGGCCATCACGCCCAAACTTGACGCCTGCAAATATCGGGGGCGCGAGCTTCGGTGTGACTTCCGCCTTGAGCTCGTCCCAATCGGGAGCTGCTATGGCGGATTGTTGACTATACTTGATCCAGAGCCCTAAGCGTTGAATGTTGAAGTCAATGTCATCGCCGTTTATCTCATCCTGGACTATTCTCTCGGTGAGGATCGTTCCAAGTGATGGCGATGTCGCGTACCAGGCGTTCTTGTCCTTAACATCGGTCTTGTGATCAACAGACCACTCCGCCCATCCTCCGTTGATAGAGTCTCCCTGTAAGGTCTTATCTCTAAAGTCACGGAAGACGTCTCCTGCAGAGACCGCTGTCGGCGGAGTTCCACACATCAGCGTCTGCGGATTCTTGGACGATGATACGACGTAGTTTAAGGCCGTCTGCTGCTGCTTAGTGTACTCTTGTGCCTCGTCTATGACAAGTAAGTCATATCCGGAACCAAGAGCGCCAGAAGACGTCCTGGTGCGAAAGTCGATAACCGCTCCATTTGTCATCTCTATGCGCTCTTTGCCGTATGCCTTATACGAAGATTTTGGCTTGATGCCTATCCCGTCAAGCATAGCCAACAGACGCTCCCACGCGATGTGGGCTGTATCTGTAAGATGCGCTGTGTGTAGGATATGCTCGCCGTTAAACAAGCCCCATAGCTCACGCTGTGTCAGTATCTCGGTCTTGCCGTTTCGTCGTGGAACTGAATAGCCAAACTTTGTGTGTGTCCACAAGTCATCGTCATTAATCGCCATGATGTCGCTGAGTATTAAGGCTTGCCATTCCTGACATGTTTTGCCGCTTAGGCTGTAAAGCTGGACTGCTTCATCACCGTAAGACTTCTCATACGGTAGCATTACTGATTGAGTCGGGATCTGATTCCCAACTCTACTCATTCTGTGTTAATCCTCCTTCTGGCTTGTCTCGTGAATGTATTCTCATATTCACCTCCACCTCCGCTAATTGTGTGATGCTCGATCTGTAACACGTTCTCTGTATTCGGAGCCGTTCCGCTCCGTGATGAAGTCGATAGTGCATCGGCAGTTCTCGTGTCTGCGCCATACGTCGTTCCCCGTCCGTCTGACATCTTTATAGTCATAGGTACCTGCTACGGCTCTACACCATGCACAAGCCCCTGCTTCGGGATGTCTTACGACCTTTGACTGTACTCCGGCATTGCTCAGCACGGTAGCGTTACTCCTAATTGACTCGTCGACCACGTTCTGCGAGAAGTTGACTATCTGGTCGTAGAATGTATTCTCGATGTTCACGAACTCGGGATTGTTCCGGAGCTCCGTGACGATGCCGTACGCTCTGTCGCCGTCAAACATCGGCGGC
>DAOSXA010000015.1:6031-8626 GCA_035380245.1 Candidatus Zixiibacteriota bacterium
CCCGTTAAGCGGCGCATCTTGTCTGCGTCAATATATGGACTGTTCGTCTCCATAGCCTGATTGAGCTTGAGTACGCCGTCACCAATAAGGCTCAACATAGCCGCGTCGGGTTCGAAGACAGGTCTCCACATCACCTTGGTCTTGAAGACTTCCTCTCTCTGGTAGTTAACATTGTCTCTCATACAAGCTCCGATATAGCCTACGTTCTTAAATCCTACGCCAAAGCAACGCTGCGCCTTGGAAGCCATAAGTCTCAAGCCCTCGTGTGAAGCCTTGATAGCCTCTGCGCTTGAAGGATTGCTCGTAACGAATCCCAGATCATCAAGAGTCAATCCAGTCTCGCCTGCGAAAAGCGAAGCGATGGACTTCAACTGTTCTACATGAGGTCCCATTGAGCCAACCTGAAACTGCCCCAGCGACGGCTTGTCGCCATCTTCATCCTTGGTGAAGGTCAGCATAGCGGACATCGTAGCTTTCCAAGTGTCCATCTGCTCTACATCCTGGCTTAAGCCTGTAGCGTATTTCTGTGGGAATGAGTAGAACTCGGAAGCTATCTCCATACGCTTTACTGTTCTCATAGCAGAGTTTGCATAGCCCATACAGGCCCTTGATATACGTGAATGTCCGAAGGGCCTCTTTGAATCAGGCTTGTAGATAATAGGAACCAGTGCGCAGTACTTAGAGTCGAATGTCTCGACTGCTATCGGCTCCTTGACGCCTGCTTCGTAAACTTCCGTTCTTCCGGGCGTAAAGTAGGCATAGGTCTTGGCGTTCTCGTATTCGTCACGATCCAGTACCGCATAGCCCTCTGTCATTAGCTTGGTAAAGTCGTCGATAATGCCTGTAGCGCTGCCGCCATCTATGACCTGGAAGCGCATCTGTTTCTTTCCATCAATAACAGAGCCCTTGCTCACGTATACAAACGAGCAAGCGTTAATTAGAGCAGATAAGATGGCATCATCGTAGAAGATGTCAGGGTTATTCAAGGCGAACATATCAGTGAAGTTAAATGTATCGTCCTCAAATTCGTCAAACTGCAGGCGGTCAGCGAGAATATCAACTGCCTTAGTACACCAGCCATTAATAGAGGTGAACCACTCCAACCCCTCCGGAGTAGAGATGCCAAGATCAGGAGCTGTCTTCTTCTGCTCATAGAAGTTATAGCGAATCAAAGTTCTACTTCTCTTCTTAGTGAGCTTCTGGCTCAAGTATGCTATTCCTTTCACTTTTTTGTTCTCCTTATCTTATTCATGATATCTTCAGCCGTTGGTCTATCATCAGAAGCAGTCGCTCCAATATTGTCCATTATTTTTTGCATCGTTTGGATCGCCTGAATGCGAACAGCCGGCGAAGTATTAAGGTCGTCTCTGATCGCGATCAGTGCCTTAATGTTAGTTTGCGTCTCTTTGTCTAATTGCATATTTACCTCCATGGGGTGTGACGTGTGTTTTTTTCACAGTACAGATGTTGGTTGTGATTCGCTCGAAGTCGAGGGGTACCTATGCCCCCCTTAAACTTGACCAATCAACCGAGAGTGGCAGGTCTCGATTGCTGACCGACTTCTCCTTTACTTGAGGAGCAACGATCTTGCTCGACTTGATGCGGTTGCATTGAAGGTGAGCTAACTGGAGGTTGTTAAGACTCGCAGGATCTCCACCTTTGGATATCGGAATGATATGATCGACTGTCGCGCTCCAAAGATCAGGAAACTTCCTGTCGAAGTCCACGGGCCTGCCGCATATAGCGCAGTTAGACTGGGAGGCGTATATTATCTTCTTCGCCTTCTCGAAGGAGGAGTGGGCCTTCCCATCCTTGTCTGGTCTGTTCCTCATAAATAAGCACCTCGTTTCTATACTTCGAACCGTGACGGTTCCTTGAATAGATCTCTAATATACTGTCCTACATTTCCATAAGTAAAGGTCTTGTCATTCGTGCTCACGAAGTCCACTCCGTAGGGGATATCGTTGAGACTGTTGACCTTCACATCCCTTCGGTCTACCACCTTGCATCTTGTTATATTCCCGTAAATGCTTCTCATCTGCGGAGAGAAACAACTACAAAGAGCTGCTTCAACTTTGTTCTTCTCGAAGAGCATCGGGAGATGCACCTCGAAGTTCAAGGTTCCATAACCATGTGCTTTTAGTTCTTCTTCAGTCTGCACTAAAGACATTGCGTATCTGTTCAGGTGAGGGTTCTCTTTTCGAAAGTCCTCTATTCTGTCAGACAGTGTCCTGTCCGTGAAGTTTACGAACTCCTTTTCAAAGGGTTCCGTGACAAAGAAGTCATCGTTAAAAAGGAAGAACTCATCAGAGAGCTCTTCTTGCTTGACAACTTCGAGCATCGAAGACTTGATCTTCAACCACTTATTCGCACCAAACTGAGTGTGCCGAAGCAACCTGTCCGGCTTCAGTCCTTTGGGCTGTCCTCCGACGAACCAGACGAAGCGGTGAGGAAAGTTCTGCTCAACGCTTCGGAGGCTGTATCGCAGCTCTTCTGTCGCTATGTCATCCTTGAGGATATAAACTATGTCCCTGTTCATACAAACCTCTCAAAAAGCTTAATGTCCTTCGGCTCATCTATGTCACACGTGTAGTC
>DAOSXA010000016.1 GCA_035380245.1 Candidatus Zixiibacteriota bacterium
TACAAAAAGCCCTTCAACTTTATCGCTGAAGGGCGTGAAACTCAAATTAAGCTCCCCGTGTGCAACCCTCTTCATAACCGTTCTCTTTCTCCCGCAGTTAACCGAAGACCTTCAATTTCAACGGGTTATCAAAGATCAGGCCGTTCCCGGTGAGACGGAAGCGGCGTCAAACTCAATTTCCCCTACAACTATTCTTCCAGGATACGTTTTCGAGCAATCTGTTCGATCTTGGCAGCATCAATACCTCCATCAGGCGCATCCTGGGATGTGATCAATCGATCCGAAAAACCGTTTTCCTGATACCAAGTCTGTTTTCGTTCCCACGCCTCGCGATAGCTGGGAACGTTTAGCATACCAAGATGTTCCCAATAAAAAACATCCCCTTCAAAGCTGACCGTGAAGTCAGGAAGGCGAAAGTCCTTCGAATCAGTCCGCGAATAGAGCGGCTGCTCGTAGTCGTAGCTGATCCCAAGCGCATCCAACACATCTGCCACGACAACCTCGCTCTTGGAGCGGACTGCAATGCCCTTCCGCGTACGATGGATGAGTGCCTCCAGGTGAGGTCGCTTCACATCATCCGGTCGAAGGGCTATCGTGAACATATGAGTATTCCGCAACCGTGTGTCCGAGCAGTCCGGGCTGCGTAAACGTCGGAGGGGCTCGATATCCTTTTCGACCAAGAGCACCAGCTTGCGACGGAACCGCGTGAGGCCGGTATAAATCAGTTCTCGCGACAAAGTCGAGGCTTTCTGCGGGATGATCAGGAAAACCACCTCGAAGTCGCTCCCCTGCGCCTTATGGACGGTCAACGCGTAGGCAAGTTCGAGGTATTCGTCAACCTGACCGCGGTAGTACCGATAGGAGGCGTCTACTTGCGTAGAAAAAACAGCGGCAAGGACATCGCTGCCTTCCTTCCTCTTGAAAGCCTCAGTAACAATTCCGATCTCGCCATTGGCGACGTAGTCCAGCCCACTTCCCTTGGGGTAGGCCCATCCATCCTTGCTTCGATTTCGAACCTGAATAATCTTGTCGGTCCAGACGATCTCATAGTCACCGAATGGTCGTGGCATCTTGCTCCATTGGCTCTGCGACTTCTGAATGAGACCTGCCTTGTATTCTCTCTGGATCAAGCGGTTGAGATCGTCAGTGCCGAAGTGTTGCGCACGAGTGGGTGAGAGGATTTGCCACGCCTCGCTGCGGACCCAGTCCTTCTGATCGATCCCAAGCGACCGATTAAAGCTCTGGTAGTCGTCATCACGGATATTAAGGATATCAGCCATCCGCCCCTTAAGCTTGGCAAGCAGATCGTCGTGGTCGTCCCAAAACACAATATCCAGGTCGCCCATCGACTGGCCCCGAGCAATTGAGGCCAGAATCTCGTCATCACCCGGATTGACGACTGATGTTCGGTATCCGTCCGCAAGCGCCAAGGCGACACTCTCCTCGCCTGGAACTCCCTCCTCCTCATCAACGCGCATACAGACTGTGAGTGGAGCGATGCAGTCAGGGTGGTCTTTCTGAAGCCACTCAATAATGTCGGCGAAGGGCCTCCCAGGGCCAATTGGTGGTAGCTGGTTGGGATCACCCACAAGAATCAGACGACTCAATGGGCCGGAGTCAAGAGCACGCAGCAATGTCCCAAAGAGGTCCGTTGGGATCATTGAACACTCGTCAATGATAACGGTGGTCGCCTGGAAGGGGCTCTGATCGCTTTGTTGTTTGATTACGAAAATATCAGGCACGAACCAGCCCTGCTTAAGCAGGAACTGGTGAATGGTCATTGCATTTCGACCGGTTTTGGTGGAAAGCCGAACGCGGGCCTTTCCGGTGGGAGCCAGCAAGAGCGTCGGATGTCGACCCTCGGCACGCACCAATTCCTGAAGAAATACCTTCAGTACCGAAGTCTTGCCAGTGCCAGCTCCTCCTGTCAGCACGCTCAGTCTTCGCGAGAATAGCGTGGCGAGGGCAGTCCGTTTCTCGTCCAGTGCTGCCCTTTCACGGTCGGATTTCGGTTCACCAAAGAGCTTCTTTAGCGCTCCGAACCAGTCAATCGGGGGATCGACCGCCGGATTCGTCTTCTTGGCCCGCCGTTTAATTAGCGAAGCGGCATGTTCCTCCAGCAACTGGAGGTGCTTGAGCGCGACAAGCTCGGGATCGGAGTCGAAGGCTGTCCACAGGGTTTTTCGATAGAATTCGGCTTCGGCCAACACGACTTCCCGATCTGGCTGACACGCCCTTCTCTCAGGAAAGCGTCCGATGATCTTGGTCAGGAAGTCGGCGAATGTGAGGACAGTATCTCCATTGCTTGCGGCCTCCTGGAGAATCGCAACACCAACCGCCCGAACCCTACGCCTGTCGTCGTGAGAGATTTCGTCTGCATCGGGAAACAGCGCGGCGTCCCCTTCGGGCCTCAAGCCATGATCGACTGTCTCCAGCGCCACGGGATCGGAGTCCGCCGACCCAAGGTCGCACTCGGATAGGATGTAAGGGTTGGCGACCAAGTCCTTCTCGGTCGCGTCGATTCCGCTTGCTGCCCGCTGGTCGGGATTGGCGATCCGCTGCACCTGGCCCGGGGTGAGCTCGAGCCGGGCGAGCTTGGATAGCAGCGCATGGCGAGTTTTTAGGACGCGCCAGCGCTCTCTCGCTTTGAGGAGCCCAGTTCTGTATGTTCCTTTGTCCGGTTCGATTCTTCCCTCAAGGATTGACAGGACATAGTCCCAGGAATTCTCTCCCCGTTTTGCCATTGGTGCCAGCACAGTTCGCTGAAAAGAGGTCCCCTTCGAAAACCCGAGGTACTGGAGCACGCTTCCAGCGCCCGGAAACGCGCCTCGACCGCTCCATGCCTCGGCCAGAACGTCGTTTAGCCAATCAAGGCGTCTTTCCCAATCAGAAGCGCCGCGCCCATCAGCCTTGACGCGCTCCACACACTGTATAACGCGCTCAATGATGGCAACCGCGACGTCGTCGGAAACATGTTCCCCTCCATATGAGAATGGAAGCAGCGCGCTCCGTGGAACTCGGCAGATGATATCGTCAGGGCTGTGACCATCCCGCAGGTATTCTTGGTACGGGATACGAACCCCTTGTTCAGGGTACGCCTGGCTAATACGCCGGGACCAAACTGGATACTGATCCTGGTACTTTGGGGTTGTACCAAAATAGATCTGAGGCCCAACCTCAGCGATCCTTCCAATACCGACAATAATGCGCGGCGAGTTCTCATCCAGAGGATTCCCATGGTTGCAGTAATAGAAAACAAGTGAGTTCTTTGGCTCAAGTTTTCCCCAGAATCGCTTGAGAAGTTCACGCTGACGGTCAGGCTCAAAAACCCAACCATTACTTCGCGGATTGTCTGGCCCCCGAAGTGATATATCTTCAGCTTCGCAGACCTCTCGGAAAAATTCCTCGCGCATCCAACGGTAAGGAGCTGGACACGATGAATACGGAGGGATGTCTTCTGAGACCCCTGGTAGCCTCCGAAACTCAAGCGGGTCTTGATGTGTTATTGAAAATCCTTTTTCGGCGTAAGCGGCTGGATCACGGGAGCATGGTGGCAACCATCCGTCCAACTCGACGAGAGGTTTGCCGGCAGCTCCGCGCTCCTTTTCATCATCCCGCGAGTCACGTATGTGTTGGTGGACAATGCAGTGAGCATTGAGGTGTGGCAGGTCACATACGTGACCATCCCAAGCTCGGTCATGCCATGCTAACCTTACTGAGAGATGCGTAGTCATGCTTTCTCACCCATGATGCCTTCCAGTGCTAATCCTCGCTCCTTCCCATTTCTTCGAGAATCGTCTTTACATCGCAGAGATGGGTCTCGACGAACTGAATAGTCGTTTCAAGATCGCCGAGTCTCAATGGAGCCTCCAATGAGTCCATATTCAGAAGAGCCTCTCTCAAATCGGTCATGGCCGTATCGTCCTTCTTGACAAGCTCTTTGTACATTGCAGCGCAAAGCGGGCATAGGGCCAAAAACTGCGCCTCGTGCTCCACGGGAAAATGATCCTGGGAGAATGCTTCGACAGCTTCAAAATAATGCTCACCACTACGTTTTCTGAAAGGCATTTCCTTCTTGCAGATCTGACACACCATTTGGCCGTCATCGTTGGTGTACTGTTCCCTGAGCCAAAGAGAAGGGTCGATAGCGCCTCTGGTTGTCCGAACACTTCTTTCGCGCTCTTCATATTCCTTTTTTGGGGATTCGGAGAGCTGGTCTGTTATCCGTTCCTGCCGACGCTCTGGATTCGTAACCGTCCTTGTTGGGAATGTCGGTCTACTATTCCTTGATGCGATTTCAGCCTTTAGCTGAGCAAACTCGTCCGGATGCATCTTCAGAAACTCTATATCCTCAAGAGAGACTCCGAGTATAATGGCATGTTGGCGTTTCTTATCGTCTTCAGATGATGCTTTCCACCCGACACCCTGATTAATACCGAGAGCATCAATTAATTCCTCTGCCCCTTGAAAGTCGTCAAGAAGCTGATCTGTGTTAATGTCCCCCGGTTTTTCTATGCTCCCGTCCCGCGTAGGAATCCACTTCGTGCTCCTAAGGCGGGTCAGCATTTGAGAGTCGAAGGACTTGCTATGGCCGCTATAGTAAAACCAATGATAGCGACCCCTGAAAAACCAGGAGTCCAATTCCAAATGCTCTTTAAGATAGCCCCACAGGATGAGAGCAGCTTTCGCCTTATCGTCAAAACCCTGAACTGCCTCCAAGGATTCAAGGAAATCATTCAGCCCATGAAGGTTATAATTCTCGATTGTCTCGGCACGCGTTGAGTATTCACTTACACCAGGAGGCAGGCCATCAGAAAACAGGATGCGCCGTGGCAGAGTCGCAATGCCAAGGTCGATCAAAATGGCTGGAGCTGCTGAAACCAGCGGCTCTTCGGATAAGAACCACGCGTCTGTCGAACCGGAAAAATACAGCCGCAAAGTTGGACTTTCCTGGTAGACATCGAGCGGCCTTTTATATGCCAGGTTTCCAACAGGGTCAGCAGCCTTGAGAAAAGGGGTCTGCTTTGCCTTCTGGATCACTCTTTTCTTACCGGCCTCCGAGTCAGAGGTCAAAGCGCGCAGAATTTTAAGAATGTCCGCCGCGTGCTCGGTCTCGGAAACCGAGGACACATCACTTTTCGAGTACTTGGGCAGAACCCTTTCGACGATGTCATCAAACACGTCCGGTTCAGATAAACCCAAACGCTTCAGGAAATTTCCCGCTTGCTCATCGCTTGCAATCAGCCGCTTCACAATCGGGAAGTCGGTGTCTTCGGGAGGAGGCAAAAAGGCATTTGGAGTTGTGCCGTCAGCCCGAAAAGGTATCACATGACTATCATCTTGAAGACGGACAATAGGCTTGGAACGGAGAAGGCCTCCCGAATCCCCAGACCACCTTGGAGAACGCCAAAGCGCCTCTTGGCCAGACAAGTACCCATAAAACTCCAACAGCCATTCATCGACTTGTATTGACAAGAAAGACTGGGTGATTCTTCGGGCAAAGCTGTCGGGCGTGATCTCCTCGACCTCCAGTTCATTAAGCAAGTAAGTGCGTAGCTCCGGGGTTCGATCCTGAGTAATGGAGCCAGCCAGCCACTTGACAGTTGCCTCTGATTGAAAGAGCTTGCGAAGCTGTTCATGATCCAGCAGTTTTCTGAGGTCAGCGCCACGAGCAAGTTTCGCATTCCGCGCTGAGACGAAGCTGCCATCATCTGCGGGCAGCAGTTCTTTACCTGCAAGAGACTCCCGAACCGAGGTGGCAATCGGCAGAAACATACTGCCTGGAGGAAAGTCCTCCATCCTTATTGGCAATGCTTCAAGCAGCGAGACACCCAATAGACCAAGGTCCTTGAGCCGCGGCAACACGTCAGCCATAAGACACGCGGTCTCGCGCACCAATGTCGCGTTCCAATCATCCTCTTTCGGAATATTGTCCCTTGCCGGCGTGGTCTTGTATGGTCCTTGGATCAGGAATCCAAATCGGGTTTCCTTCTCAGTTGGGAAGAAGACCACGAGTGGTGAATCCTTTGTTCTTACCACTTGTTCCCGTTGTTCCCTCTCGTTCTCTTGAAGGCGAAAACCGATCTCTACCGGGACTTGACGTGGGCAATCCTCGCCAGGGATAGGCACATCCACGGGGCGCTCAAATATCAACCAACTCTCGCTTTCATCTTCGCCGTTGTTCTGCCCAATTACCGTTACTTCGCGTGCACCGCCTCGCTTAGTCTCGTCCCGCAGATAAACACCACCGATCCCATTCGGTAATCTGTATTCGATCTCCTTGATCTTACGAAGAAAAAGCAGTGTCCTGGCGCTTAGCTTACACAGTCTTGTACTGATCTCCCTGCATGCAATTGCCGGTTCCACATCCTCTTTGTTGAACGGAAAGGCGAAGAGGGTTGTCCATGAATCTCCGATGTCTTGCTGCTGAACGGCATATGGCCGAACGTAGTTCTCGACTCTGAAGCTTTCATCGCCTGAGTGAATTTCAGGTGTAGTTGTGTATGCGTAGACTGACTTGAAGCCGATCCCGAACTTGCCGATCTGAGTGAGATCTTCAGTCTTCGTTCCTTCACCGACCCCGCAAATGCCGCGTACATCATTTTCATCAAATAGGCGGCCGTCATGAAGAACCTCGAGCTTGTCTTCTACAAGTTGGAAGAGGACCTTCGACGCACCGGCATCCTCGGCGTTCTGCAGAAGCTCGAAAATGAAATGCGTCCTATCCGTATATAGCCTGCCCAAAAAGGATAGATGACGTGTTCCTTGGCCATATTCGAGTATGTTGTCGGCACGTATTTTGTCGTAATCACTCGGCATGAGGCGTATCTCCAACGATCTGAATCACTCCGTATGCCACCGGCTCTGCGGTTATCTCCGCCCTTTCCATGGCGATGTCCAAATCCTGAATGCGCCTGGCGTAGTCCGCCTCAGCCGCAGAGATTTGAGACTGGCGCATTTTCTGAATCTTTTCGTTGCTGGCTTGCTTAAGCTGTTCCTCAAGAAGCGCTATCCGCGCCCGATGACTCGTTGTAAGGCTCTCCCGGCGAAACTCTGCCAATTCCTGCGTTCTTCGCCTATGTTTTACCCGTGCATCGGACCAGAGACTGTAGTGTTGACCGTCTAAGGCATCCCAACAAGCCGGATCGGCTTCTTTCGGATCATCGACAGGGAGGTCAGTTGCCTTTTCAAGAAGACGGCTAAGATGTAATGTGACCGCTTCAGTGGAAGCAACTGGCCGCAGGACCAGATCTTCCTTGATCCCGTGAAACCGCCATTGATAAATGGCAAACTTGTATCGACCTGGGAGAACGTCGCTGGACTGAGCCTTGAGTGTAGCGACCACTCGT
>DAOSXA010000017.1 GCA_035380245.1 Candidatus Zixiibacteriota bacterium
CCACCACAGTGGTCTATTATGCAATCTCTTTGAGTAGATCCGGTGGTCTTATTTCGAGTGCTTTGAAAGCATCGTAAGCATTGCCGGAAAGGATAGAAGGAATGAAAGATTACTTGAATCGCGACGATCTTGCCTCGGAACGGACATCACTGGCAGCCCAACGGACTTTCTCCGCCTGGATCCGGACTGGTTTGGCGGGAGTCGGCGGTGGCTTGGCGGTCGCGCGCTTGCTCGTATTCAAAAGTTATGAGCACCGAGTTATAGCGCATGTGATTGGCGCGTTGCTCGTGATTTGGGGAGCAAGCATCTTTATTTACGCGATCATTGATTACCGGCGCACATGCGCGAGACTGATGCAAGAGGGTCCCTCGAAGAATTCGCTGCGTGCCTTGTTGCTCATGACGGTGGTGCTATTGATTGTTGCTGCGCTAGTATTCTGGCTTACCCTGCAATGAAAGGAGTATAGATAATGGCAAATATAACGTCGCTGACTGTCATTCAACTGAACGATAGCCATGCCTATTTTGATCTACACCAGGAAATGTTCTGGCAGGGTGGTCAGGCAGTTTATCGTCCTGCTGGAGGGTATGCCCGCATTGCCACAATCGTAAAGAAGATTCGGGCCAAGAACCAGGGGCGCACGCTCTTTTGCGACTGCGGCGATACCCTCCACGGTACCCATCCCACCCAGAAGACACAGGGAGAGGCTTTGATCCCTATCTTAAATTCATTGAGTCTCGATGCCATGACAGCCCATTGGGAATTTGCTTATGGTCCGGAGACCTTCAAACAGCGCGCAGCACAGCTCAGCTATCCGATGCTGGCAATCAATGTTTACAATCACGCAACCAAGGAGCGGCTCTTTCCACCATACAGCGTGAAAGAAATCGGTGGTTTACGGATCGGCCTCGTGGGCATCGCCTCCAATATTGTAGACAAGACCATGCCACCTTCCTTCAGCGCAGGACTTCACTTCACCCTGGGTCGAGAAGAACTCCCTTCCATTATCAATGTTCTGCGCACCCAGGAGAAGGCAGACCTGGTCGTCCTCATCTCCCACCTCGGGTTTCCCCAGGACATGAAGCTGTTGTCGGAGGTCCAGGGTATCGATGTTTGCCTGAGCGGCCACACCCATAACCGCCTGTATAAACCGGTCCTCCAGGGAAAAACGTTGATCATGCAGTCGGGCTGCCATGGTTCTTTCCTGGGCCGCCTGGATCTGGAAATTGAGGGGGGGCGTATAACTGACTACCGACACCAACTGATTGAGGTAGAAGACAATATAGACCCCGATCCTGCGGTAGCTGACCTTGTCCGCCAAGCGCTCACGCCTTATCAAAAAGAATTATCAACGGTTGTGGGTGAAACGGCGACGGCGCTCAACAGAGCGACCATGCTGGAAACGACGATGGACAATTTCCTGTTGCAGGCATTGCTGGAAAGCACGGGCGCGCAATTGGCATTCTCGAATGGTTGGCGCTTTGGGGCACCAATAATTCCCGGAGAGGTGACTTTGAATGACCTCTATAACATGATCCCGATGAACCCGCCAATCTCAACGGTCGAGCTGACGGGCGAGGAAATTGTTGTGATGCTGGAAGAGAATCTGGAGCGAACATTTGCAGGCGATCCGTATGACCAGATGGGTGGTTACGTTAAACGCGGTCTCGGCCTCAATGCCTATATCAAGATCGAAAATCCAGCCGGACAGCGCGTCCAGCAAGTGTTTGTAGGCAACGAGCCGCTACAAGCCGGGCGCTATTACCCCACGGCTTTTGTCACAGAACAAGGTGTCGCGCAGAAGTATGGTTGCAATCGCCAACAGCACACTGAGCGAAGCATAGAGGCGTTGACGGCATATCTGGCCAGGCACCGCCCGCTGCACGCAGAACTACGGGGCACCTTCGTCGCGGTATAGGGTATTCGCGTGATCGCGTACTCGCTCTGAAAAGCAGAGGTGTGCCCCTAGAACGGAACCATCAGGAGTGCTAAGAGTTGGAGGAAGCACACAAGGGGGTGCAGGATGAAGACCAACGGAACCAGGTACAGTCCGGCGTTCAAGCTCCAGGTGGTGTTGGAGGCCATTAAGGCCGAAGGGAAAGGTGGGGAGGCCCAGGTGACCCGGGCCTACGGTGTACGCCCGGTGACGCTCTCCAATTGGTGAAGGCAGTTTCTGGAACATGGGGCCGAGGTGTTTGAGGGTAAGGAGGTGGTGAAGGTCTACAAGAAGAAGGTGGCGGAGTTGGAGCGTATGGTGGGGCATACCTTTGGGAACTTCATCGGTGTGGTAATGAACAGGACTGCGAAAGGAAGCATTTTATCGCCTGGCCCAAAAGGTCAAAAGCATATTTTCCAAAAGAAACCTTTCGAAAGTGGTAGATGGATTATACGCCTGCGGACCGGTAATAGGTACATGCAGGCAATACCATTGGGATTACATGATTGTGCTCAAGGATAACTGTTTAAAAGAGGTCTGGGAAGATGCTGAAGAATTGATGAAGTTAGAAGAGGAGAACCATTACGAGTGCGATTGGGGAGATCACCATCAGGTATACACATGGGCAAACGCCGTTCCATATTATTATGGTCAACATAGAAAGAACAAAGAGACCTTTGCCGTAGTGATATGCCAAGAAGAATGGGACGAGGTTGATCGCAACCGCGGTGAAACCAAACATAAAAAGACGCGCTATGCTTGGCTGTCTGGTAGAGCGATTAACAAACACAACGTATTTAACCGCTGTACCAAAATGGCGCGATATAGGTGGAAGACAGAGAACAACATTTTAGTAGAAAAGCATTGTGGTTACCAATGTGACTCTCTCTTGAGTAGATTTAATTATGATGCATTACGGCTTTCAGTCTACCTATGAGGAATTGAAACAAATCTTTTGCAGCGTACACGTCGATGGTTTACAACTTCGCTTCCAGACTACCTATGAGGAACTGAAACCCGGATCAGGTCGGTATCGATCCCGGCTGGGCAACTGAAAGCGAGCTTCCAGACTACCTATGAGGAATTGAAACAAATATACTGTCTTAGAACCTTCTCCTGTTTGAAAAGAGACTGGATTTTTTGAGGAGGTGTCTGAACGGGTTGCACTCTTGATGAACTCGGCAATGTTTCACTTGTCCGAAAAGGCAAGCATGTCGCCCGGTCGCATTTGATGGCGCGCATCAGTGTAATCTGCCCGCTTTCAACCCATGATAGACCCATCATGTTAACTCCTGCAGGACCGCCTTCGCTTCCTTTAGGTCCGGAGTGTCAAACCCTTCGGAGAACCAGCCGTAGATCTTTGCCAGCAGTTGTCGGGCTTCATCTCGCTTGCCCAGCTTCTGTTACAGCAATCAAATAATGAGAAAAAATCTCGCTCAAATACATTAACCGCCTGAGATTCATCAATGCGAAATAAGCCATCTGCGCGCGTATTCAAGCTCCACATCGGTGCCTGAAGCGAAGGCGGCCATCGTCTCCCAGGTGCGCGGAACCCTTATCGAAGGCTGGATTCCTCCCGAGCCGGACGCATCGGCATCGATCTGGATCCTTCCTGAAGCGTCGAGCGACCGCCCGATCGGATATTCAAAAGTAAAGTCTTCGGGCATCGCGATAGGCCAGGGAATCAGCCCG
Organism: Candidatus Zixiibacteriota bacterium; assembly: GCA_035380245.1. Lineage (NCBI taxonomy): Bacteria > Pseudomonadati > Candidatus Zixiibacteriota > Candidatus Zixiibacteriota bacterium. The sequence goes on from DAOSXA010000017.1 coordinate 3,629, forward strand.
AAGGAGCCATGCGTACCGTAGAAGCCCAGCACTTTTGCGTTGGGGAGCCTTCCTATCGCCATCGCGAGCCCTTCACCAGAGCTGATTGTCGCCGGATTCACCAGCACGGCGATTTCCCCCTCAAAATGAGGTTCCCGGGGCACAACCCAGAGCGCCCTGTCGCTCAGCTCAAAGGTCTGGGCAAAAAGATCGGAATAGGCGAGATCAAAGTGGCCGGAACTGGCGTTGTACCAGGCGGTGCGCTCGTAAAAGGCCTCTTCGCTGGCAAAAAAGCCCGAGATGTCGGCCGCGACCTGGTCGGAACCACCACGGTTCCCGCGCAGGTCGAGCACTAACGAAGTGACACCAGCCGCCTTGAAGGCCTTCAACGCCTCGACGACCGCGTCGCTGACCTCGGTCGGATACTTCGTGATGTCGTCAAAATGAATAACGTGGTAGATCCTCAGATAGCCGATGTCCCCGTCGAGAATCTTCCATACGACATTCCTGTGGAGCTCGTCCGTCAAGGGAATCGGGGCAATATCGAAGAGGCCGAGGTCCGCAAAGTCGTCGTGCTGTGCGACGAGCTCGACAGTGAAGTTCCGTCCGCCTGTAGCTGCCGCGGCCAGCGAAGCGGCCGGGTCGGCTGAAGGCGGCTCGAAGACGACAGTGGCGTGCCTTCCCACCGGTGCACGCGTTATTGCCTGAAGGCGTTCGAGTTCGAGGTCGTCGAGCGTCGCGGCATTCTTGAACCAGCGTATATCCGCGGCCAAAAGCGCTTTTTCCGTAGGCACGCCGTTCCACGATAGAATTCGCGCCCCGGCCGGCAGCCCGGCTTTTCCCGCGGGTCCATCCGCGCGTACCGCCGCGGCGACGATCGACCCATCGTCGAGCTCTGCGAGACCAAGGCCATAGCTACCGCCAATGAACCTCTCCCTAAGGTCGTCGGTGTTGGCCGTTATCTTGAGGTGGCCATCTGGAATCTCCTTGAGGTACTCCACCATCGCGATCCGGTAGGCGTCCCTGTCGCCACTGGCTTCGGCAGCCACAATCTTCTGCCCGTAATAGGCGGCCATCCGGTCCCAGGGGATTTTCTTCCAGTCACCGAAGGCGTAGGTGCGCGAGAAAAAGTCGTGCATCGCAAAGAATGCCTGACTCCAGCCCAGACCACTGAAATCGCCTTCTACCGGGAACGAAAACGCATCTGAAGGGGGAGCGTTATCCTGAGCGGGAATCTGCGCCGCCATGCCCGCGCAGAGCGCCAGAGCCAAAACCGCTACTGCAAGGGCCCCTCGCCCGGCATTCTTTTTTAAGCTCACAGGACTCACCTCCTGAACAGATCGGTCAGATTCACCTGGGCCCAGTCTGAATATCCCCATGCCCGGAACAGCACCACAGAATCCGCAGGGATGGCGATCACCTGAATGACCGTGCCGAAAGTACCTTCGACAACGGGCCCGCCCTTGTCGATCGTCTTTTCCATCATGGCCTTTACCGATTCAAGCGTGACATCGCCATTCCACTCGTCGCTGGCGAAGATCTCGTTCAGGGCGGGCTGACGGTCGTCGCGATAGCCCGCCGGAATCTCGTTGATCCTCCCCTTCCACGCAGGCGGTATGGGCTGGACAAAATTGTTGAGCGCATAGAGTTCGCCGTCTTTCAACTCCACGATGTGAGTGTCGAAGGTCGGTTTTTCCACAGACACCGCCCTTTCGGCATCCGCGACCTGCACCAGGTACGAAGCGTCTAGCTTGTCCGCCGTCAACCTCGAAATCACTTCATCGAAGGCCGAACATTCGTTCAGGAGATTAAAGAGTTCGACAACAACGAATGTGCCGTCCGGATTCTGTGTCGGGTCCGAGCCTGCACCGTTGTTTACCTCGATGAGAATGCCTTTCTCGTTGATGCCGGTCTCCACGTAGACCTGGCCGATGGGCCTGATGTTAGCGAAGGCGAGCGATCCGTCGTCGGGATTGAAGGCAACGAGCGAGAGATATTTCAGATAGGGGCGCATCGCAATCTGCGTCATGTCCCAGTTGCGTGCGAAATACAGCTTACCGTCAGCGGTCCTCGGGGCGGCTACCGCAATGCCGCTGCACGATGGCGCATTTTTCGACTGTTCGATAACAAGGTCCGGCAAAATATAGAAGGAAGTCTCAAGAAGGATATGCTCATCAAGGCTGAGCCCGGAAGTCTCCGACATGCCCCGCAGAAGCTCCTTCATCGGATCGGAATACGTATCGAATATCTCCCGCACCCCCTCGAGATGCTCGGGTCTAAGGCCGCGCGCCTCGAGATCGGCCTTGATCGCCACGTAGAATTCCTGAAGCTGGGGCGAAAGGAGGCCTCCGTACTGCCGTCCCATCTCATGCCAGTTACCCTTGAGCGAGAGCACTGGGTATCCGCCTACGGAACTTCGCCATGCCTGACCGCCTTCAAATACCCCGGAGGGCACAAGGCCAGCCGGCTCGTTCGCCCACACTGGCGCAGCGGAGAAAATTAATGCACACAGAACGACAAGGGGCAGAGCAAGACGCGGACGTACGCTCGTCCTAGTCTTTTTCATTATCTCCTTCTGTTGACGAGACTGCCGCCTGCCATTCCTCCAAAATGCAATCGGGACTTTTTTCATTCGATTACCTCCTTTTGAGTGATATTGAGCTTTTTCTTGCTTAACGATTTTACTCTTATAATACCCGCATTAAGCAAACGTATCTTGAGTAGATTTAATTATGATGCATTACGGTGACCTGCAGATCACATTGAGTACAAGGAGCTGGGGACATCGACTGTCCGAGAGAGGGCGGGACTGAAGAGATGAGATCCCGTGCAGGATCCCTGAACAGGAGACCCCATTGGAGAGGGACAGACTCGATTTTTTCGATTAGATTTACGTTAATCTTCTAGGTAACTCATGAGTCTTTCCGACGCTTATTTTCTTCTACGCTAAATTGATCATTTGAGGAAGAGCAATAATGCAGGACAAGATCCCGTGCAGAACCATCACGGGATGACAAAGCGAGTGGATTTAGGGGCAGGCTTTACGTGATGACGCGCGGGGATATTACGGAATGATACAACATGTTTTTGGGGCATGACACTCTCCCCTTAGGTCATCCTGAAAAGCTCCTGTTCAGGATCTGGGCTTAGAAATAAACGAGGTTAGAGGTCAGTGTTCAGAGGTTGCAAGAGCAAGAGATTGGTCACCACTTGTGAGGAGAACCGTGAAGCAATAGTATCAGGATTCCGACCAGTAGCTTTGTCGGAATGATGGCATTTGACGCCTTTCCCTTTGGACTTCAGCTTGCAACTTGGAACAGTCAACTTGCAACTGTTCTTTAGAAGGACGGGTTCATGGTCTGGGTCTGAAGGCCAATGACGGCACTTCCCAGCACTCAGCGGGTCTTATTGAACTCGTCAGTCCCCATTTTC
>DAOSXA010000018.1 GCA_035380245.1 Candidatus Zixiibacteriota bacterium
GAATGATGTTTCTTGACGGAATAAAAACTATGCACGGCGACTCCGGAACGTGGCTCTACGATTCCGGGTACCACATGTGGGCCAGTCCCGAGGGATACGTCTACAACGGAGACCTCCCGCCCTACCAGTGGCTCGTCTGGAAAGGCTGGGAAGAATATGCGGTTCATCTTCCCACAGCACCGGCCGGCGCACCGTTCCCCGCACCGTCCTACGCAGGCATCCCGAAGAACACCCTGCCCATCGCGAAGATCGACCTGGATAAACAGGATCAAATCTATGCCGCTTACTCTGACAAGTTGATGACGATTGAAGAATATTACGAGTTGATCGTCCCCTGCCCGAATGCCATCTATGTCAATCCCAACCACATGGGTGACTGGGACTGGACCTCTGAAATAAGATCAGCACTCTCCCGGCTCGGACTCGACGCAAACATCGCCAACACCCGTCTCGGGTACGAGAGGTCGGGCGACACGATTACGATGGTCGGCATGACTCCCGCGAAGGTGATGAAGGAATGGACGCTCACGAAGTCGAACGGCGACTGGACCTGCGATACGGCAGACGAGGATGACCTTGACGACCTGCTCTTCGTCCTGGAGAAGATCGGGGCGATCAGCGGATCGGCTTCGTCGTCTCCCGTCAAGTTTGATAAAGAAGCTGTGAAGAGCCGGCTTTCGGGAAGGCTTGATGCAGCGTCCCGGTCATCTTCGGGCACCAACACCATTCTCCAGGAAATGCTCCGGTCCAGAACCGGGACTACGAGTTCCGCTGTAATCACTAAACCATCCGGGATAGAGGTGCCGGAGAGTGAAACTTCCACCAAACCGACGGATGTGACGGTCGATCGACAGAACTGGGAGGAGCGTGTCTCACAGTTTACTGCCGGGAAAACTTCAGCATCGACGGCTGAATCTATCGCCCAGGCAGTGCAGAGCTCATCTACGAGATCCGATATCATCTCGCAGGCGATAGCGGGAAGATAATACTCCTTTTTTTTATAGTCGCCTTCAATAGCAACTGGACTACCATCGAACCGTGCGGTTCCATTGGTCAACTTTTCGCACAGAAAAGGTATTAACGATGAGCGACAATCGGGTTGTATCGCAGGGGGTTCTACACATGCAAATGCCAATGAACCCCGCTGCGGCCCGAAGGCATAACTGCGTTGACTTTTTTAGTAAAAAGCCTTTGCGTCGTGCCTCCGTTATGAAAAAAATGGAGAAAAATATGAACAACACAACAAGACGCCTGGCAGGCATCGCGGGCGCGCTCCTCACCTGCCTCCTTGCCGTCGGTACGGCAAGTGCGAACAAGAGGTGAACAATGAAAAAAAGGCATTATATTAACCGAATTTTCTATTTTGCATTTATAATATCCTTATTGGTAAATGTATCTTTTGCCTTGGCCGAAACGTCTGGCGAAGAAAAGTTTGGTGAATACGATAAGAGTATTCTCTTCACAGAAGATGGATACTATCGATTTCCTCCCGCACTTCCTGATGAAAAGCAAGAATCATTGGGAAAGTGGGAGCTTCCAAGAACAGAATTGGAATTATCTGAAGAAAAACCGCTATCTACCAAGGTATCGTCAGGGGATATTGTGCTTTTGAATGGGTGGAATTATATCTCGTTTCCGAAGTCATTGCTACCATACAACGGATGGAATCAGGCAGCGTATGTTTTTGCCGACGTTGATACTGGAGGACGCAGTATCTTTACTTATGATGCCAGCACTGGAATGTGGGACAGTGTATCATACGCCACAGTAATAGAACCACTGGTTGGTTACGCAGTGTATTCGGTAGGGACTTCTACGGCTAATACGAACTACTATCCACCAGGACAACAACAAAATCCATCCATCACCCTCTATCCCGGCTGGAATCTCGTTGGTTATTTCGATCCCATGGGGAATGACAATGATGATTTTCTTCACGCTGCAATGGCTCGCGAAGAACTGGAAAGTCTGGGATCGGACTGGTGTTATTATATTGGATGGAATGCCGCTTCCCAACAATATGAGACATCAATTATCAATGGTGCAGATGATGTCCACTCGGATTTCAGATTGGCTTATCCGAAAAAGGGTTATTGGCTTTATATGATTGCAAATCGGAATCTCGCGTTCGCAACGGATCACGACTATACATGTTCGGCAGAATGGGTAGGTGATTATCCTGGTGTGGCCAACGATTTACAATCCAGCGATGATGAAGCAAGTGGTTTCTATTATTTATTAAGTGGTGATAACAAATGGTCGGGGAGCTTTATTCATGGAGATAGCGCTGCAAATGAAGATCATTGGAAAGATAGTGAATATGGGGGCCATGATGACGACTTCATCGATGATACCCATTTTGCATTTTTCGCTGGTCATGGAGCCCCTGGCTTAATAGCATTTTCTGACGGTATCTCTTCTTCATACCTAACCTATGACGAGGCATTATGGGGAAATACCCGGGTTGATTGGATCGCTCTCGCAGCATGCATGGTATTGAATGAGTCGAATAACAACTATGCATTATGGGAAGATTCATTCAAAGGATTGCACTCGGTTGTTGGATGGGAAACTATAGGTACAGGCCATCCGGACCTGGGAACAATATTTGCAAACAGATTGCGTCAAGGTAATACGATTTGGGATTCCTGGAAATATGCTACGGACTCTATCATACCATGGGATGGTTATAGGGTTGGAATACTCGCCGTAGACATTGATGGGAATACGAATACAAAAGAATGTATTGACGATCATATCTACGGGCACGGAACCTGGTTCAGTCCATCCGGGTATGATGTTCAATTTGATCATGAGTTCCATAGTTGCATTCCGTAGTATAGGAGGTGAAAAAAGATGGATACAAAACTCGTAAAAATTACCGGTATCGCCCTTGTTATCGCTTTAATCGCAGTTATCGTGGGATTTTATACATTCAATGGATTGGAGGCAGATGAACGAGACATTCCGCCTGGTGTGAAAAACGTGACACGGATGCAGGTAACTGGCATACTAGAGAGTAACTGTCAACCCTCGGAAATCACTTGTGAAGCTGCATACCCGACAGGTCCTGAAAAAATTATGGTGTATTCCGTTGATCGCAACATCTCTGAAGGAGAATTGATACAGATCGCCAACAATCTCGGCATCCGGGGTGATGTGTCAAAAAGTCCTCCGGGTTTTATTGATATCAAAGAAGGTTACAATTCAATCACATCATACAAAGGAAGGACAATGTATCTCGATGAAACAACTTTGCCCGGTTATTCTCCGGAGTATATCGACTCGCACCTCCCAAGCGACGAGGAAGCGAGAAAGATTGCGGACGAATTCCTCGACTCGCACAATCTCCGGCCTGATGGCGCCGTTTTTTACGATACGACCCATGATATCGGGCATTTCATCGATCCCCAAAAAGATGTGAAGATAAAAAATTCCGAGTCGATCAATGTCTGGTACAGGCACTGGATAAATGGCTCCCTGATCCTGACAGATAGACTTGCGGTAGAGATAGATGTTCATGGTCAGGTCAGACGGATGTTTATGGAATGGCCACACTACGAACCATACAGGGAATTCCCCATCATCGGGCCTGAAGAAGCCTATGGGTATCTTGAAGACTCACCAATCGTCATACCGGACGGGATGAAGAACCCGGAGAAAGCAACTGTGACGAAGATATCACTTGTCTACATCGACCATACCATGACCGAAGATCTCGACTATCTCATCCCGGTCTACTATTTCCAGGGGGTAGTGCAAGGAGACGGGAAGGAAGCCGCGTTTTACCAGTGTATCCCGGCGACACCGGAATTTGCAGCGGAGATCACGTGATATTTTCAGGAGAAATGGAAGATAAATCACCTTTTTTTTGGATAATCCTCTCCGTAGTTGTGATTGTGGTGGTCGCAGGGGTGGCGTTCTATGTTGGAATAGGGGCAAACGGACGAGACATTCCGCCTGGTGTGGAGAATGTAACGCGAATGCAATCAACGGGTATTCTGGAGAGCGATCATAAGCCATCGGAAATCACCAGCGAAATTGCATTTCCGACAGTCCCAGAAAAAATGGCGGTGTATACCGTAGATCGCACCATCTCTGAAAAGGAGTTGCTCCGGATCGCCGACAATCTGGGTGTCTCGCATGTGGTGTCGAAAAATCCTTCGGGTCTTATCTTTGTCGGAGAGGGTGATTATAAAATCAGTTCATATAAAGGAGCAATAGATTACAGCAATCGCACATCTCAGCCGGGTTATTCTCCGGAGTATATCGACTCGCATCTCCCAAGCGACAAGGAAGCGAGAAAGATTGCGGACGAATTCCTCGACCAGTACACTCTTCGGCCTGATAGCGCCGTGTTTTACGATACGACACATAATGTCGGGCATTTCATATCTCCAGAAAAAGGTGTGAAAATAAAAAATTCCGAGTCGATCAATGTCTGGTACAAACACTGGATCAATGATTATATGATCCTAACAGATAAACTACGGGTTGAAGTAGATGTTCATGGTCAGGTCAGACGGATGTTTATGGAATGGCCACACTACGAACCATACAGGGAATTCCCCATCATCGGGCCTGAAGAAGCCTATGGGTATCTTGAAGACTCACCAATCGTCATACCGGACGGGATGAAGAACCCGGAGAAAGCAACTGTGACGAAGATATCACTTGTCTACATCGACCATACCATGACCGAAGATCTCGACTATCTCATCCCGGTCTACTATTTCCAGGGGGTAGTGCAAGGAGACGGGAAGGAAGCCGCGTTTTACCAGTGTATCCCGGCGACACCGGAATTCACGGCTGAAATAACGTGAGAAACAAACATCCAATTTTTTTCTCTCCACTCCCATCGAACCATGTGGTTACATTGTTCAACTTTTCGCACAGAAAAGGTATTAACGATGAGTGACAATCGGGTTGTATCGCAGGGGGTTCTACACATGCAAATGCCAATGAACCCCGCTGCGGCCCGAAGGCATAATTGCATTGACTTTTTTGGTAAAAAGCCTTTGCGTCGTGCCTCCTGGAATCCAGAAATATTGGAGGAAAGACAATGAAAAGAAAAAAAATACAGATGGCATCTGTACTGCTTGCATTTATATTGATTGGCGCAATATTTGTGTCTGCAGTTGGTGCTGAAAATCAAATTGTACTGAATGAAAAATACAAACCTGATTTCCCTCGATATATTGAGAGATTTGACCTCAATCAATCAGAGGACATATCCCCTGAAAGAGATTTTGTGGTTCATATGGAAGCCGATATTACGGCAAATGGGAGATATATCATCTGGGAATCGGAAACTGTGACCATCCCCCTAACAACATTGCCTTATATGTATGCTGGCGCGGGGCTCTACCGGAGTTCCGATGGAGAGACAAATTGGCAATTAAAAGGTACAGCAGTTCATTCTGGAACTTGGAAATCCTCTGTGCATGCTATTGGTATGACGACAGTCCCTGAAGGAGGATATTACAGGACCCTTGGAATTCATTCGTTCAATGGACCAGATGGCACACCTTATGGCCCCTACCAGACACAATCTGACATAGTATACGTAAGTTGACATTTGAGGGGATAAATGAAGTTCAAGATTAAATAATAACAATGGAGGTTAATATATGAAAATAAACGGTAAAATACAAGAAAAAAGAACATTAGGACTCACAATAATAGCCATATTTTTATTTAGCGCCATGCTTATGCCTGTTGTGAATGCGGAGGATGAGCCTGATTTTCCTGAATATATGGAAACTTGGCCTTCAATCAACAATTCACTCGATATAGTAATTGTAACAGATGGACAACCACAATCTGGACCGGACAACCTTGTTGGAGTCACTGAAGATGAGTGTGAAATGACACAAACTATTCTTATTTCTCAATACGATATTGAGGAGATTTTCTCGATGTGCAGATTTTCCAATGTCGCATCAATGAGCGAATATAAACCAACAATGTTTGGTATACGAAGTGTAGAACCTGAATACTTAATATCTGAATCTATCGCCCAGGCGAGGTCGGAAATCATCTCCCAGGCGATAGCGGGAAGATAGTTCTCCTTTTTTTCCAGTCACCTCCAGTAGCAACTGGACTCCCATCGAACCGTGCGGTTCCATTGGTCAACTTTTCGCACAGAAAAGGTATTCGCGATGAGTGACAATCGGGAGGCATCGCAGGGGGTTCTACACATGCAAATGCCAATGAACCCCATTGCGGCCCGAAGGCATACTTGCATTGACTTTTTTGGCAAAAAGCCTTTGCGTTGTGCCTCCGGATAAGTGGAGGTAGAAATGAAAAGAAAAACTATCGGGATAGCAATGGTAATCGCCATAGGTCTAGCTATTGCGATTGCGCCATCGGCCACTGGCCAGACGATCGATACGACAGATGTGAAAACCAATGAAATCTTCGAATTGCGTGATTTCTCGAATCCTATTTCGGTCACCGAACTGAATGGATGGCGGGAACAGGTAATTGCCGATTTTAAAAAATCTAATGCAACAAGCGATAAACCAACAGCCGGAATTGGTGGCGGCGATCTCAAGTTCCCAAAAACTGCAAAAATCGTTGCATACTATTATAAGATCGATGAGAATGGGATTCCCCATGAATTCATCGGGCTGGCAGAAAACCCGGAATCCGTTACTACTACTCAGTTGAAGGCAAAGGAGTGGATCGCGAATGAAACATCAAGCGGGCGCGATTCGGCCTTGCTAAGTACCGACTGGGACTACGTCTGGTCTGCAGGGACTTTCTACACATTTTACCCCTATGGCGGAATAGGAAATAATGTCGAAATTGACAGGAAATCCCAAGCCACCAAGGATTATTTCGGTGTCCACCAGGTATTCCAGCAATTACCAGGCTGGGTTCTATGGGGCAACCTGAAGAAGAGCACGACAGGGTGGGCATGGCATGACTGGTCGGTCTGTTCTGGCAGCCCGTTGCTGTGATCCATGTCGATGGTGCCGGGTCGGCCGGCATTCCACGAATCATCCGTGCAGGCGT
>DAOSXA010000019.1 GCA_035380245.1 Candidatus Zixiibacteriota bacterium
ACGGGAATATGTGCGCGTTGCTTATTGACACGTCTCGGAGAGACGTGCCCTACAATTAGCTGTAAGTCGAAATCCCCTGTCCGCCGAAGGCGGATCGCGAAGCGAGGTTTCGACAACAAACGGGGTCATAGCAGCGCAGGTTCCTTGGAACCTGCGATCCTGCTGTCTTTGCGAGGAGCAAGGCGACGAAGCAATCTCGACCAACAACTACGATATCTGTATCAATCGTCCGACAAACATGTTGATCAAGAGCCAGATGGCCCACAAATAACTTACGGTAACGGCCGCAAGCCGCTTGCTTGCTCCGCCGGCTCGCGGCAGACCGATGATCAAGAGACTTACGATCCAGACATTCCCCAGATCCAGTTGGAAAAGCAGGTTGTAAAGAGGAGAGTCCTTCCATTCCGGCGGAAGAACCACCGCCGGCCCGAGAGTGATAAGACAGGTCCCCTTCGCAAAGGTGAGCCCGCTGACGACAAGCGCTTCGGGAATCTGGACGAGAAACGCCAGAGCCACGACCGACAGCACGGCCGTGAACCGCGAGCGATCGACTCCGAACAGCAGACCGAGCCAGATGAAGAACGCCGCCGGGACTATTTGCATAATTTTGGCCAGAGCAACAAAACCCAGACCGTAGGCTATTCCGGACCATTCCCAGCCGGGAACTCGCTGCGCGTCGATGTTATCTTGATAGGCCTGGACCTCCTGAGGCGACAGCGACGCATCGCTCCGAATCCTCCGCTCGGCATCGTCCAGGCGGACGTCGTTGGTGACCAGGAGCTGTGTGAAGGCCGTGACGATGACGAGCAGCAAGGGCAAGATCCAGCACGGTTTCGTTGCAACGGCGCGGAACGACCTGCCCGGCTCGTGATAGATCCCCGCCATGATCCGGAGCTTCGAGAGTGGTTTCGTCGTCTCCTGTACAGTATCCGCGTTCGCGGGCTGCGGAACGGTAATTTCGTTCATATTTCTTCCCTTGCAGATTGAATCAGTAATGTGCTAGGGTTCCCGCCTTTCGGGCGCGGTCGAATCCAAGGCGAACGGCCAGGAAGCCGGCCGGAAGTGTTACCAACGACATGATCAGAAGCAAACCCAGCTGTTGGGAGATCTCGGCCGTGGAGGCGCTCTGTATTAGCGTCAGTCTCAGGGCGTGCAGGGCATGGGTGGTCGGCAGCATCCACGATACCGTTTGCAGCCAGGGCGGCAGGTATTCGACCGGAAACAACACGCCGCTCAAGAGTCCGGTCAGAGTCGTAAAGGCCCAGGTGATCGGGTCGCCGACCTTGGTAACGATGATTACTCCGGCGCTCATGAGGCCTATCCCGGAAAGCGAGGTTATCGTCAAGACAATGACCAGCGCGGCCGCCGCAAGGTTAACGTCCATCGGGATGCCGAATACGAAGATCACGATCAGGAGCAGCAGCGTTACGTTGACGACGGCCTGCAGGAAGCTTACCAGACCGGCGTAGATCAGAACCAACTCCAGGCGCGTGTTGGAGAGCAGCAGATATTCGAGAGTTCCCATCTGCTGTTCGGATCGAATCGTCCCTTGGAACGAGTTGAGCGACACCCCCACGAACGAGGTGAAGGCGCTGCCGATGATCAGATAGGCGAGCAGATTGCCGCCGTACTGCTGCAACGCCGGAAAGGTGTTGCCGTCCTCGAGGAACTGACCCATGAACGAGAACTGCAACAAACCGACAAAACCGCCCACGACGCCGAGGGCAAGGGCGGTCTTGTAGCTGAACATGGTAACGATCATACGCTTGAGGAACAGAAAGATCTTGTACACGGTCAATCCTCCCGAGCCAGGGCGAGAAATACATCTTCCAGCGAGGCCTCTTCGGTCCGGGTCGAGGCAATCGGCAGTCCCGTCCGTGAAACCGCATATAGAGCGGCGTTCACGTTGAACTTGCCGTTGTAGTTGATTTCGAGCTCGTGATCGACGAAGGAGAGACCGTCGATTTCGGTCGCTCGTCGTATATCTCCCGTTAGGCAACGCCGCTGCAAGTCGGTGATCTTCGCCGATGAGTCGAAACGGATCGTCAATCGTTTTTTCCTGATCAGCGCCTTATACTCCGCCACCGTCCCCACCCGCGTGAGTCGCCCCCTTTTCAAAAAGCCAACCCGATCGGACAGACGTTCCGCCTCGGCGAGATCGTGGGTGGTGAGCAGGATTGTGCGGCCCCTCTCCTTCAAATCGCCGACAATCCGACGGATGCTTCCGGCCGACTCCGGATCAACGCTGCTGGTCGGCTCGTCGAGGAGCAGCACCGGCGGGTCGTGCAGCAGGGCGCGAGCAAGATTGAGCCGTTTGCGCATGCCGGAGCTGAAGCGCATGAACTGCAGATCGGAGTCCCCGGTTAGACCGACAAGATCAAGCACCTCGGCAACGCGATGCTTCAGTCGCGCTCGGCCGAGGCCATAGAGTCCTCCGAAAAACTCGAGATTCTGTGCCCCTGAGAGGCGGAAATAGAAGGTCCGCTCATCGCCGAGGACGAGCCCCAGCGACCGGCGCGCCTTCGACTCGGCCCGGCGCAGGTCGAAGCCGCAGACGGCAACGTCGCCCTGCCGGGGCAGGATCAGCCCCGATAGAACTCGAATCAGCGTGGTTTTTCCGGCGCCGTTCGGCCCGAGCAGGCAGAAGATCTCTCCCGGCCGCACCTCAAACGAGACCGCTTCCAGCGCACAATCCTCTCGCTTGGGATAACGATAATGAATGTCGTTAAGGTGTATCACTTACCGTAGTCCCCGTCTTGCTCGTGCTTGAGGCCGCGCCTGCATACTTCGCCAACAGGGCCAGGGCGAAATAGATGGCCAGGCTGAGAAACGGATTGAATGTGAAAGAGTTGAGAATCGCTGCCGGAAAGAGCGGCACAACCAGCACCAGCAATATGGAACGCATTTCATAGAAAGCGTAGGTCAGCGTTGCCTGCCAGAGCAACCATCCGGCGAGCCGGCTCGATATCGGTGCGCCCTGAGGCCACCGCAAAACGGTGATGACAGCCGCACTGATCAAGACGGCGGCAATCAGCCCCTTCTGGCTGCTCCCGAGCCACACGACGAGGCAGCTTGTCAGCATCACTCGCATGAGGAGCTCGTCGGACATCAGCCGGAAGGTATTTGCTAGTGACGTCAGAAGGTACTGCTTACCGGGGCCCGGTTGACCGAAGAAGTGGTCAAGCACGAGCAGCAATAATAGTACCAGCCCGGTTATCCAGACGGCCCTGTTCAACCGGAGTCCCCAGTCGCGCGCCGTCCATTGTCCTTGCCGGACGCCGAAGGCCATCACCACGGCAATTGCTGTCATGACCAGGGCTTCGACACCGAGATGCAGTTTCGCACTCGCCTCGCCTGCGACGATATCATCCTGCAAACCCCAATGACTGCCCGAAATCAGCCTCGCGAGAGCATAGACGACCACCATCGTAACTCCAACTAGAGCTGCACGGCGCTTCATCGCATCTCCACAGTCCGTAGTCATAATGAATCCTCTCCTGCTGGGTGGTTCAATGTGTCTCAATCTGCATCTGCGGCCAACGCCGAGTCAAGTTCAAAGAGCCATGGGCTGCCGTGGGGCTTTGTCCCTCGACAGCCCATGCGGTGCAAGTCAGGCCTGCCTATCAGAGTCACACACACGTTGTCGAGGTGCCGAGGCCATCAGTCACACTGATGGTCGGGGTCACACCTGCCAGAGCAGTAAATGAAACAGAAGATCGGGTCGCAAATGTCCAGGAAACATCTCGGAGGACAATCGCTGGTGTCGCTCAGTCCATCGGTCTCAGTCATTGGGTACACCAGCCAGTTCATATTCACACTCTCCAGTCTGAGGTTATGAGGTATTAACACATCAAAAGGCTCGCTGCACGGGGCACTCACTTGGAACAGCGCCAGAGAGAACGCCCAACATCGTTCTAGTCACAATCGTAGATCACTAAGTGCTCGCATAGGAATCCCGCTCCCCAGCACCCTATGACTATTCCGATGACAGCCACCAGAATACCGGCACATAATTGCGGCTGGTCTGACTCGTCTGGCGATTCAGTCGCAGGTCTTGGGGTTACAATCCAATCCATAATACTTCGCCCTCCATTAGATTATTGCACAAAATGCGATATTCGGGGTCAGATCGCTCGACCCTCTGCCTAATCCACTGTTTACACCAAACGAAACCGGTACCACCGTCACGTCTATCGGACTACGGGCAGCAAATGTCGGCCCGATTTGTCCCGTTAATGTTGAACATGCAGCAAAGAGATGCAAGGATATCGCCTACCGGTCCCGCCCTCTATGTCATAAATATCACCTCCTCGTGATCCGCGGATTATGCTGCCTCCCGTGCTCGGGTTCTACCTCACACCGTAATCGGCGCCGTATAGCTCGGCTTGATGATCATAGCTGCGGATCGTAAGGACCTCTCGTGGCACAGAACAGCCAGCATTGGCCATCCTTGGGACAGTAGCTGATGCACTTCGCGCAATAGCACGTTTCATTGCAACATGTGCCGATAAGGCAGAAGCCCCCGCATAGTGAACTAAGTCCGTCTTCTCCAGGCTGAATTAGCCAATTCATGCGATTCCTCTCTATTGGATGCGTTCCTTTAACGCGTTATTGATGATCCACCGTGGACGCCCGGTCACTGGCCACACGTGAGTCAAGTTGTGCGGCTAGCAGGTGGCGTTCTCGGGCCAATCTCACCAGTGGTAGAACGAGCGATAGGTTGTATTTCCAGGATACACAGTTGTCAATATCCGTCAGATAGAGCGATCGATGAGGGCACCCACCCGTACAGAGCGGTAGCAGTCCACACGTCAGACACTCGCCATTGAATGGCGTCCAACCCAACCATTTGGTGTAGTTGTTCTCGTAGGCTATTCCTTCGGGGCGGAGTATTCCCGTTCGTTTCTCATCGTGCCCAACTGTCTCCCAGCAGTTCTGTACAGTTCCGGTCGGTTCAATAACGGCCGATGAGGTACCTACTGCGCCGCATCCAAACTGCCTAGCCGGATAGCTGGCATGACGAAAACCCATGTCTATTGCTGTTGCATATGCGTCGGCCAGAAAGGCCGAGAACTCTGACGTAGCCAAGCAACTCGTGGATATGTCCGGACAAGAGCCACCTGCCTGGAAGACCTGCCCGAAGCTCAGCGAAATGTCTTTTCGTTTGTGGAACCCACGCCGCTTGAAATCCGCGAGCAGGTCGGGGATCCTGTTCTCGTTCCTCTTGTCGACGTTGATTCGGATGGCGATCCGTATCCCGGAATCCTCGGGCAAACTTGCGAGGTTATCCATGATCCGATCGAACGTTCCGCCGCCACCCTTCAGGCATCGTCGTTGATCGTGGATTTCACGGGGGCCGTCGATAGTAACCTGCGCGAAGCTCACCCGGCAGCGCCGCAACAGCTCAAGGTTCTTCTGATTGAGCAAATAGCCGTTGGTGATAATCCCAGCGTGAAAGTCCGCCTCCTTTTCGTTGCAGATGCGGATGAACTCCTCAGAAAGCGTCTCTATAATGTGGGGAGCGAGAAGCGGCTCACCTCCGTACCAGGTCACGCCGAAAGAGCCCTTGGGCTCAACTCGTTGCTCGCAGAGCCTGACGACGTTGTCGCAAACCTCGTCGGACATGACGCCGCCGCGATCGGCGGGTGTGGAACGGATCTTCGAGTCCTCATAGCAATAATCGCAGGCAAAGTTGCACTGCAGGGTAGGAATCAGGGTCAGACCGAAACCGCGGTTGCCGAAGCGAGAGCGGTAATGCGCGGCCCTGATCGCGGCCAGTTCGTCCAACTCCGGATCGATCAGGAATCCCCCCTTCTTGAGGTTTTCGATCAGGTCGGCGTTCTTTTCGCGGTCGATTTGATCGCCATCGCCGCCCGCGAGCGCCTCGTAAACCTCATAACTTTCGTCGTCCATCTCGGCCAGACCGCACGATAGGGCGTTGAACGCCAGTCGCTTGCCGTTTTCTGCGGGTACGAAATGGTTGTACCGCGAGGCTTTGAATTTCTTCGTTTCTTCCAAATCTTCCCTCCTGTTACTCGTTTCCGCCGACTCAACTCTCGTCTCCCGGCCCAAACCGACGGGCGGTGGGTACCTGCCGGGCGGGGCGGCACAGAATGGACGTGACTGGATCGTCCCATCCCGGCAGGCCTTGAACGTCACCCTTCCGATCGGATAAGGCGTTGGGAACAGCTAAC
>DAOSXA010000020.1 GCA_035380245.1 Candidatus Zixiibacteriota bacterium
CTATTCCTCCACACCTCTGCCGGGGTGAACCCCGCCAGAAGTGTTCCGGGCGTCCGGGAGGCAGCCGTTCCGGCTGCTGGCGCTGCGTGTGTCCGTCAGAGACAGCCACACCCAGCGCCGGAGGGTCGGTGCAAGGCAGCATCCGCTGCCAAGAACGTACTACCTCTGTTCGGGCAAGTGGGCCGTTCCGGCCCAGGCCGGGGAGGCCGTCTGCCGGCCGCACAATGCCGGTCTTTGTCGGGGTCTGGGAGCCTGAGGTCTCCCAGCCCTTGCGCCGCCAAAGCCCGCCAACCCCATCGCGCCAGACCGCCTCCCCGGCCAGCCTCCGCTTCGCTCCGGCTCCTTGGTCACTGGGAGACTCTAAGCCGGGCTTCCCGCAACGAGGGCATCATTGATCCGACCGCCGGTACACGCCCTACCGTCCCGCCTTAGAGACTCCCAGCAACCAAGGCCTACCCAGGAACTCACGCCCTGGCCGCAGTGCGTATTCGAGCGCCCTGCCCCGCTCGGAGGACGGCAAAAGGGTATATAAATATACTCAAGGAAGCAGCGGCTGTCGCCGCTGCGGGTGCGCATGATAAGAGGAGGTGAAAGGGCTTGATTTTGCGGGTTAACTCCTTGAAAATAAATTTGTTAATGTGGTGGATTTTTCGTATCTTGTATACTGATTTTAAGACGTTTAGTTATGAGAACACAGCTGCATAATTGGAGGATTCTGGTGGACCACATCATCGACAAGGTGTGGGAGTACATTGATGAAATCGACTACTGGGTAGACGAACCAAAGATCTGGGTTGATGCCGAGTCGGATACTGTGGTCCTCGGGGAGAAAGACAAGGTGTACACAGGCGAAAGCAAGCAAGTGAGCGAGTTCATCCGCAGGGACGATGCCGGTAAGATGGAGCCGGATGTCGACGCCATCGAGGACTTCGCTTCGGGCTGGTTCGACTTCCGCCAGGCATAGTTCCGAAGTCCCTCTGAGTTACCTATTTGTTCAAGAGTTCAAGGCGCGACCCCTATCCTACCCTATATCCGCATCCTATGCCCAGGTACAAGCCCAATATCCGTTTCTCCGACTGCTGGTCTTCAGTGGGCGACGTGACGTTCTACCATAGGAACGGCGTCTGCTACTGGAAGAAGCGGGCGCATCCGGAGTTCCCGGGCACCCTGGGACAGATGGAGGCGCAGTCGGTGCATCTTCGTGCGCTGCAGGCCTGGCGTGACCTCGATCCGCTGACGCAGGAGCAGTGGAACATGCTGGCGCTTACCGTGCAGAGCCACCGGCCGCCGTTCCGCAAGGACCACCACATCACCGGCCACAATCTCTTCGTGTCCGGCTACCACGGCTTTGCACAGCTTGACAATGAGCACGTGCCTGTGCCCAGGGCATTCGAGGACTTCCCGCCGTTGTACTGCGAGTTCCACTCGGCGTCAGTCGTGGACGGCACTACCCTGTCGCTCAAGCTGCGGGTGCGCCTGGATCGCTGCGCCAATCCTTCCCGCTACCGGCTGGCGGTCCGTCTCCAGCTCACCACGCCCGGAGCCGGAAGAAGGCCCGGCTACCTTCGGTCGTTCGTCGCCCAGACGAACTGCTCTTCCGATGACTGCATCGTGGAAGTGCTTGTCCCCGGATACAAGGACATCTGGGACCTCGATCTGCCGGAGTACCAGGTGCATTTCCGGTACTTTCTGCTCGACTCCGAGACCGGCTACCGAAACATCTACAGCCGCAAATCCTTCCTGATGGGGCTTTAATTTTACTTAAAGTAATACTTTATACAATAGTATCTAATTATTTGTGTTTGAATAATTAGAAAACTTTTTGTATATTTGCATTGGAATCAGAGGCTGCTACGCATAAGACGATTATGATAGCAAAGCCTTCCATAGCCTTCAACGATTTCGCCGGCACCGCGAAGGATGTCACCGCGCGGAACGTCCAGGGCCGCAACATCCTCTCCGTCCGGGCCTATCAGAGCAAGGTCTGCACTCCGGCTCAGGCTACCACAAGAAATCAGTTGTCCAGGATCTCCCGGGAGTATAAGCAGCTCTCTGATTCCCAAATGCAAGCCTGGGAGGTTCTGGCATCTCATATGAAGGCCGCGTTTTCCATCGGCAATCCCGCCGAGATGACCGCCCACAACGCCTTCGTCCGCATCAATTCCAACCGGCTCCTGGTCGGCAAATCCATTCTCAAGGACGCCCCGTCCCACATCAGCAACGTACCCGGTGTTGTTTACGACGAGATCTGGGTCACTCCCAGCGACCTCATCATTAAGGGCATCGTCCATCAGAACGACCCGCTGAAGCTCGTCATCAAGATGTCCGTCGGCATGTCTGCCGGCGTTTCCAGCGGCTGGAGCAAGACGGTCATCGTCTCCCCCGGCATCGAGGACGACTGGGGCGACGCAAATGTCCGCGGCCGTTATCTCAAGGTCGTAGGATTTGCGCCGGCCGTGGGCGACAAGGTCTTCATTGAAATGTACTGGCTGAACACCGACACCGGCTTCCCCGGCGAGAGCGCCTTCGCCAGCAGGATCTGCGTCACCTCCGAGGAAGCTGAAGCCGAGGGCTACGTAAAGCGCAACAAGATTACGATGGATGACATCAAGCCGGACAGCCACGTATCTGAATGTGACGTGGACTTCTCTACCGGCGCTCCTGTCATCTCCTTCGATACGGTATGCCTCGGCCATAGCAACGTGGCGTCTTCCGAGGCCTATCTCGAAGATGAGCTCCCGGCAGACTGCGTCGGCACCAGTATGGCTCTTGCCCGCGGTATGGGAGAAGGCAACGCTTGTTTCGCGGCACAGTCCTACATCATTTGGCTGCGCAACTCCAGCTGGGACGGCTCCTCCATCACCTTTGCCCATCGCGGCGGCTATTATGTAAAACCCACTGAGGTCTTCGGCCCTGGTATCCTCTACTAATCAAGCTATGTTCAATTCAACCGGAAATAACTTCGGAGCAGGCTCCATCCAGTTCAAGGACTACCAGGCCTCGAACTATGTCGTATTGAACGCCAAGTTCTCGTACGACCCGACGAACGCCGCCTATCAAGCAGCAGATGTATTGGAGATTTACGTGCCGGACCTCAGCATCGACCGCAGCGCCGTTGCGGGCGTCATACTGACGTTCCAGGACCGTTATGTGTACTCTTCCTATACCTGGAACAACGACGGCGGTACGGCCATCAAATCTTGGATCAAGGATAAGAATACGATCTGCCTGGAGAAGTTCACCAACTTCGACGATAAGGGCGAGATCACCATCTTCATCCAGGCCCTGTATCCGATGCTCAATCAGCCCGGGAATCCCATCAAGGGCACCCGCACCAGGATCAATATGACTCAGGAGACCAGGTATCTCTACTGGAGTTCCGAGACCTTCTGCGTCATCTTCGAGCATTGGGTGTTCCTGCACATGCAGTTCTCCAGCTGCTCCTACTCGTATAGGAACCAGCCTTGGGAGGCAGTGATGGGTGACTTCCCGACTGATGTGAACGCAGATGTCCCCTTCCTGGGCGGCTCCAACCAGTACAACCCGTCCGTGAACGGATTCTCGCTGGCGCATGTAGAGAATGGGGTATTTACCTGCCAGGAGCGTATGAGCGGCTTCGACAGCACCGGCTATGATCCTTTCATTTTTGCCTTCCTCGTGCGTGACGGAGAGGAAGGCAACGGTGATGTGGACTAAAGACTTTGACCAATGACAGAGAAGAAACGCATAGAACTCACCAAACTGCAGGGCGTCATCGCCATCGCAAGTTTCACCACGGGCGTCGTCATCGCCGCCGTGTGCCTGTTCTGGGTTCCGCCGCTCGGAGAAATAGCCAACAGCGCCATCTCCATCGTCAGCGAGCTGCTGGTCCTCTGCGGTGCGATTCTCGGCGTCAAGGCCAGCTACGACACCAAACTCCGGAAGTTCGAAGCCGAACTCCGCCAAGTGATAGACAACGAAAACAAGAATAACGACTAAGCCGACCCGATGAGACACCTTCTGCCACTGCTTCTGCTCCTCGCCGCTTCCGCCTGCTGTACTGTCCGCCAGCTTCCCTCTGTGACGGACAGTACCAAGGTGGAGGTCCGTATCGTCGAGAAGATCGTCAGGGATACTGCCTACGTCGAGCTGCCGGTCATCGTGGAGAAGGTGGCCACCTTGGACACCGCCTCCGTATTGGAGAATAAGTACGCCAAATCCGAGGCTTCCGTCTCCGGCGGAGTCCTTACCCATTCGCTCGCCACAAAGCCCGTCACTGAGCCCGTAGCGGTCGAATACAAGGAAGTTGTGCGCGACTCCATCGTCTACCGGGACCGCATCGAGACGCAGACCGTAGAGGTCGAGAGGAAGCTGACCTGGTGGCAGACACTGAAGATGAAGGCCGGCGGCCTGTTCCTCCTCATCGCTTTAATTGGAATCATATACATCATTATTACTCATTTCATTAACCTCAAATCCATTTTGCCATGAAGTACAATCCTTCAATCGCCTTCGACGAAATGTCGGGCTCCGCAAAGGGTGTCACCGCTGCCAAGACGCGCGGTCGCAAGTACATCCGCAATCGTGGTTACGGTGGTTCTACCCGAACCTCGTTCCAGTCTTCCGTAAAAGCTGTCTTCAAGCAGCTCTCTCAGGCCTGGCAGGGTCTCACCAACGAGCAGATCCTCGCCTGGAATGCCGCGGCCAACACCGCACAAGGCAAGTCCGTTCTCGGTACCAAAGCCAAGATCTCCGGTGCCAACCTCTTCATGAGGCTGAACTACTGGGTGGTCTACTGCGGCGGCAACATCATGACCGCTGTGCCCAACCTGGCCGGTGTCGTCGCTCCGGATTCCGCGACCATCACCCTCACCGCATCTGCGATGACCTTCCAGCTGGCCACCATCCCCAGCGATGTGACCAACCTGAAACTCGTCATCCAGGCCTCCGATCCCCAGGGCAACGGTATCACCCGCGCCTACAGCAAGGCTGCTGCCTTCGCTGACCCGTACACTCCCGTGGCCACGGCCATCGACATCAAGAGTGCCTACGACAGCAAGTGCGGCGCTCCGTCCGCCGGCAGCCCTAAGGTCTTCTTCAAGTACTTCTACGTGAACACCGCCACTGGCGAGAAGTCCGGAGATGTGCTTGCCCAGGCCAAGCTCTCCAGCGAGTAGGCATCAGACCCCCTCTCCCACGGACTCCCGCCCGGCTCACGTCAGACGGGAGTCTTTTATATCCTCATCGTCATGAAAGCATCCAAATCCGCATACGTTCTCATCCACACCTTCGAAGGATGCAGGCTCCACGCCTACAAGTGCCCCGCCGGCGTCTGGACCATCGGCTGGGGCCATACTGCAGGCGTCTATGAAGGAATGAGCATCACCCGCGAACAGGCGAACGAGTTCCTCGAGCAGGACATCCGGATCTTCGAAGACAACCTCACCTTCGCCCTGGGGCTCGACGATAAAGACCGGATGCCCAACGGGCTCCCGATCTCCCAGCATCAGTTCGACGCTCTCCTCTCCTTCACCTACAACGTCGGCACCGGCAATCTCGCCAGGTCCACGCTCCTCAGGAAAGTCAAGGCCAACCCCAAAGACCCGTCCATCCGCGGCGAGTTCTCCCGCTGGGTCTATGGCGGCGGCAAGCGCCTTCCCGGCCTTGTCCGCAGGCGAAAGATGGAAGCCGACCTGTACTTCTCGTAGAAAATACGTACCTTTGCCCCGTGAGGTCTGATGCCAGACTTCATTTGTTAACACCGGGTGCGGCCCTGCTGCAATGCTTGGTCGCACCTTTTTTCATTTGTCCCCCAGCCTATGAAAAGCGCTGAAAAAATATGTAACCTCAAAAATTATGGGGACAAAACGGGGACAAACTTGAAAACTATATTTTGCTATATTATTGATTTATAATAAGTTATAGGTTTATCCTATTTCCTGCATTGGAAAGTAAAATTACCCCCGGGTTATATTTTGGATAAAAGCGGACTACTAATC
>DAOSXA010000021.1 GCA_035380245.1 Candidatus Zixiibacteriota bacterium
CGGGGCGGGTCCCTCAGCCCGCCCCAAAGAAAAAAGGGTAAGAAAATGGGAAGGAGAATTCGAAGGAACGAGGATTGGTGTCCGGAGTGCGGCCATTTGCTGCCAAAAAACTCCTGGAATTGCAATTATTGCGGATGGACTATTGGAGATGTGGAGTCCTACAGTTCCAGAATGGACTCGATTGATGACTATTCAAATATAAGTATTGCAGATGTTGATCGAGACATCGAGAGCCTAATTGATAGCGACTAAAACACCAATGCGTGGAGATTGGGGTGATGACAGGTAAGTTTGGAAACTGCAGATGCCTTGTGTCGGTTTTGTAGAATATTATCGGAGTGACCAAGCTTATTATCGTATTTGTGCGGTTATTTCCACTAATAAAGAGGAGCAATTTAAACAAGGAATAAATCCGATGATTGTGGTTGATCGTTTAACAAGGAAATATGGAGACTTTATCGCTGTCGATGACGTCTCTTTCGAAATCAAAAAAGGTGAAATCGTAGGTCTTCTTGGCCATAACGGTGCGGGTAAGACAACCATTATGAAGATGCTGACCGGTTTTCTGGAGCCTTCAGACGGTCACATTAGCATCGACGGGTTGGATATGGATACCCAACGCAGCACCATTCAAGAAAAAATCGGGTATTTACCGGAGAACTGCCCGCTTTATCCTGAAATGACGGTGATCGGCTACCTGGAGTACGCGGCGTCTCTTCATAAAATTCCCAAGGACGAATGCAATGGAAAGATTCGGGAGGCCATCGCGCAAACCGAACTTGCACCAAAAGCCATGGATACAATCAGCACATTGTCCAGGGGGTATCGGCAACGCGTTGGTGTGGCCCAGGCCATTTTACACTCTCCCAAAATCATCATTCTGGATGAACCTACAAACGGTCTGGACCCGAGTCAAATATTTCAAATGCGTGCCCTTGTTAAGGACCTTGCCCGCGATGCGACTGTCATTATTTCGACCCACATCCTTCAGGAGGTGCAGGCAATTTGCGACCGGGTCATTATCATCCAAAATGGCAAGAAGTATCTTGATTCCCGGATAGAGGATCTCCAACAGGTCAACCGTTTGATGGTCGAAACGGATGCCGATACGGACCAAGCTAAAGCAATGTTTGAGGGGCTTGGCGATATCAAATCCTTTGAGCTGGTTTCATCGGACAATGGCTCCTTTCACTATTCGTTGACTACCTGTGGTAATGGTAACGTCAAGCATATTGCTCCCATCGTTGCAAAGACCGTGGTGGAGAAGGGATCACGATTATTCTTGCTATCGCAGGAAAGCCGGGATCTTGAGACGATTTTCGGTGAAATGTCATTAAAAGATGGGAGGTCGGCACAATGAAACACTGCATCGATATCGTGCGTAAAGAGATGGCCACCTTCTTTTCTTCGGCCGTTGCATTCATTTTTTTCGGGGTTTTTCTAACGGTAACATTTTTTGTTTTTTTCTGGGCGGAAACCTTTTTCGGCCGCAACATCGCCGATGTCCGGCCCCTTTTCGAATGGATGCCGATCCTGATGATTTTCCTTACGGCAGCGATTACCATGCGCATGTGGTCGGAAGAGCGAAGGGCGGGTACCCTGGAATTTCTGCTCACGTCACCTATAGCGCCGTATCAGATTGTCATCGGCAAGTTCATGGCCTGTTTGGGATTGGTTTTCGTGGCGCTGATATTGACTCTGCCCCTGCCCATCACGGTATCCCTGATCGGCCCTTTGGATTGGGGACCAGTTGGCGGCGGTTACCTGGCAACCATCTTTTTGGCCGCAGCCTATATCGCCATCGGGTTGTTTGTCAGCGCCCGTTCGGAAAACCAGATTATCAGCCTGATGAGTGCAACGCTCGTTTGTGGGATTTTTTTTGCACTGGGTTCTAATACACTGACTGGCTTGTTTGGCAACAAAGCATCCGAGATCCTCAAGCTCATTGGCTCAGGCTCTCGATTCGACGCCATTACACGCGGCGTCATCGATATCAGGGATCTGTATTTCTACCTTTGTCTTGTAGGGGTCTTCCTTTCCTTAAATGTATTTGAACTGGAACGCCAGCGGTGGTCCGGCAATGCACCGAATAGTCGCCACCGTCAATGGGGTATAGTGACCGTTCTGCTGGTCGTGAACTTCCTTGCCGCCAATTTTTGGATGGCGCCGGTAAACAACGCTCGGGCTGATGTGACCAAGGGAAATATCTATTCCTTATCAGACACCACCGGGGGCTATTTGGCTCAGCTTCAGGAACCCCTCCTGATCCGCGGCTATTTCAGCGCCAAAACCCATCCACTGCTGGCACCGCTGGTGCCGCGGTTGCGCGACTTGTTGAAAGAATACGCCGTCGCCGGCGAGGGACGCGTGCGGGTCGAGTTCATCGACCCGGCCGAAGAACCGGAACTGGAACAAGAGGCAGGGCAAAAATACGGTATCAGGCCCGTACCGTTTCAGTTCGCCAGTAAATATCAATCTTCGGTGGTCAACTCCTATTTTAACGTCCTGATTCAATACGGGGACGAATTCGAAACGCTCGGCTTCCGTGATTTGATCGAAATCAAATCACGGGGCGAATCCGATTTGAACGTGGATTTGCGCAATCCCGAGTATGACATTACCCGCGCCGTAAAGAAGGTACTTTATGCGTACCAGGGATCGGGCGCGCTTTTTGACACGATTTCACATCAGGTAACGTTCAAGGGTTATATTTCACCTGATGACCGACTGCCGAAACAACTTGTAGATATGAGAAAAGAGCTTGATGTTCTGCTGGAAGACCTTAAGGAAAAATCCGGTGGCAAGCTGGTTGCCGATATCCAGGACCCGGACAAAGATGGCGGCGCTTTAGCCAAAAAGATTGAGTTGGAATATGGTTTCCGCCCCATGGCGCTGAGCCTCTTTTCGAATGACACCTTCTGGTTCTATATGGTTTTGGAGGGAAACGACCGTCTCGTCCAAGTACCTCTGCCCGATGATTTCAGCAAAGAGAGCCTTCAACGTGGTATCGAGGCGGCACTCAAACGTTTTTCCAGGGGATTTCTCAAAACCGTGGCCATGCACACCCCGCCGACTCCCGGCTATGGCATGCCCGCAAGCGGTAAGCGGTTTTCCTGGCTGCGGGATGCCATGAGCAGTGAATACACAGTCATCTCCGCTGATCTTAAAGATGGCAACGTACCCGAGGAGACGGATTTGCTGTTGTTGGTCGCTCCCAAGAAATTAGATAAAAAACAGTTGTTTGCCGTGGATCAGTTCTTGATGCGCGGCGGAACGATTATTATGGCGACATCGCCTTACTCGGTAAATCTCCAGGGCCGCCTTTCAGCAAACAAAAGTGATTCCGGTCTTGAAGACTGGCTGACGCATCATGGCATCGATGTCGATGAAGAGATGGTTCTGGACCCCCAGAATGCCGCGTTTCCCATACCGGTAGAACGACGGGTCGCCGGATTCGTGGTTCAGGAAACACGAATGGTTGAATATCCGTATTTTGTTGATATCCGAACAAACGGCATGAATCAGAAAACCGGTATGGTTTCAGGGATTGACCAGGTAACGCTTAATTGGGCGTCTCCGATTACTATCGATTCCGATAAAAACAAGGATAGGAAAGTCGTCCGCCTGCTGCACAGCTCTAAGCAGGCCTGGACTTCAGATATGACGGACATCCAGCCAGACTTCAAGGCCCATGGCAGTTTGGGGTTTTCCGTCGGCGATGAAACCGGCAGCAAACTGCTGGCCGTGATGGCCGAAGGCCGCTTTTCATCCTATTTCAAAGACAAACCCTTCCCGCTGGCAGAGGAAAAGGAAGAAAAAAAATCCTCGCCAACCGACGACAAGGCAAAGAGTGAGAAATCCTCTGAAGATGAAAAACCGCCGGTCATCGACCGCCTCATTGAACGGTCCCCGGAGTCGGCCCGCATCATTTTGTTCGCATCCAATAGCTTTTTGTCCGATACGGTGTTGAGCCTTGCTTCCGGAGGAATGGGCACCCAATATCTCAACCCGGTAAACCTGGTCAAAAACGCCATTGATTGGTCTCTGGAGGATCGCGGCTTGCTTGGCATCCGCGGAAGGGCGCATTATTCCAGAACCCTGTTCCCCTTGAGTCGAAGTGCCCAGGTGTTCTGGGAATATTTGAATTACGGTTTGGCCGCACTGGGGCTTTTCATCGTCTGTCTGATCCGTCGTTGGATCATTGCCAGAACCAGGCGTCATTATCGCCTGGTTCTGAATCCGGAGGGAGTTTGATCATGAACAAGTGGACATTATATCTGGGAATTTTCCTGATCGCTCAAATCGCATTGGCCGTGGGCACAAATATTGCGCGGACCGATTACGGGGCATTTGAACCAACTGAAACCCTGTTGTCATTTGACGGAAAGGCGATTGACAGCATTGTCATCGAAGAAAACAAAGATCAACAGGTTTCCCTGAGCAAAAAAGATGGGAACTGGCTCGTATCGCAGATGCACAATTTCCACGCCGATCAGGATAAGGTCGAAAATTTTTTGGAAAAGCTTTCTGGGATGAAAAAAGGCTGGCCGGTGGCCAGTACGGCTGCGGCGGCAAAACGGTTCAAGGTTTCGGAAAATGAGTTTGAACGCAAAATTACCCTATCAAAAAAGGGAGAACAGGACGGTTTGCTCTTTATCGGCACATCACCGAGTTTTCGCAAGGTGCATGCCCGCAGCAGCGATGAGAATGCCATCTTTGCGGTTGAATTCAACGATTATGAAGCCAGCGTCAAGCCCGAGGACTGGATAGACAAGGACGTGTTGAAACACCCGGCTGCTGAGATCGCCAAGGTGGAATTACCGGATGTGTCCCTGTCCAACCAGGAGGGAAAGCTCGTGGTGGAAGGCGTTAGTGAAGAGGAGGAAACGGTTGTTGAAGAGGCCGACCGACTGCTTCGCAAACTTACTGATTTGCGTATAAGCAAAGTGCTTGGGGCCGAGGAGAAAGACGAATACAATTTGGATGCACCAATATTGAAATACTCGCTAACACTATCATCCGGAGAAGCAGAGCAATATGTGTATTCAAAGCAAAAAGATGCGAACAACTACGTTCTCAAACCGTCTCACCGGAAAGAATATTTCGAAGTCGCCGGCTGGATCGTCGATGATATTAAGGAATTTAATCGATCAAAACTGGTTAAAAAAAAGGCGGTCGATACCACGGTTAATGCTGAAAAACAAAATGGCCCAGATGCCTCATAAGGACATATTGACTGTCTCGAAACGTGCAGACTTTGTTCATACTATGGATACTCGAATAGCCAGCCTCATACTATATAGTAAAAATTGTGTCATAGGAAAGCTAAATGATCTTTTGAGTCTGACCAAACAATTGATGTTCTTAGTTGTGGAGGGCAATTAGAATGGAATTAATTGAACTCTTTAGAATCATCATACTCAAAATAGATTTAAAAG
>DAOSXA010000022.1 GCA_035380245.1 Candidatus Zixiibacteriota bacterium
ACATTCAAGGCATCGTTCCACACATAATTTCATCATGAACATAATTGCTGCATTGGTGGCATATTGTTTCTTTCCCAAAAAGCCTTCAATCAAATTTGAAGTGGAAAAGTCAAGTCAATTAACCATTTGGGGATAATATGTTATCCCGAACTCACGTTAATTATGATTATCCGCAATAGTTCCTATTGTAAATTCTTGATTTGAAATCAGGCGCATACGATACGACGGCTATCAAGAGCCTGTCAAACTGGTTTTCGCCGAAGTAACGCCTGTTGAACTTGTAACAGAACTGATTGAGGTAGTATTATAAATATTCGGGTTTTACCTTGTAATACACGCCCAAGATCTGTAGTTTGGCATTGCTGATCGCGGTGTGTACCCAAGGCAGCACATTCGGCAGCTCCTCGTGTGTAACAACGGATGCAGTGTGCGAGTGGACATGCTCTTTCAATTTAGTGTAAGAAGTTGAATCATCGGTGGTCAGATCCGCCGCGCTTTCAACATGCTCTTTGACATTCTTTGTGATTGTATCGGTTTTCAACTCGTTGATGACTTTCATCTTCAGGTATCTGACCTTCTTGGGTTTCTTACCCGGTTTGGGGTTTTCAACCGTTTTGCTTTCAGCCATCACCAGGACCTTGGTCTTTTTTTGGCTTCCGCGGCCGCGTTTCAACGGTTTCTCCTTCTCTTCAACGGATATCTCGGCGAAAAAGGAGCCCTTGGTCGCTGTGAGCAGGTGCATGGCCACGAACCAGTAACGGTATGGCAGGTTGGAATGCCGCATGACAGTGCTCGAACGCAGCGTATGGCGCGCTTGACAACGCTTGCATTCGTAGGCCTGTTTGTTTTCCAGCCAATAATGCTCCTTACAATTACAACGACGACAGGTAACTCCCATTTGGTCTCTTAGTTGTTTGAATTTTTTCCGACAGGTTTCCTCATCGGGGTAATTTATAGCAAAATCCAGGATATTCATAATTTGAAACACTACTTGTCTACAGTGTATACATGTTGAATATCAGCGGATTGTGCAAGCATTTATGAACTTATTTATAACTATTTTCCCGCTAAATTCTTTAGGAATAACTGCGGATATACATTTTTGATTATATTTACAGATGTCGTTTCAGTATTGGTTTTTCACATTTCAAGCCTCTGATTTTTCGGTTGGATACTTTTTTTGTATCTGGCATGATATCGTGTACTACTTTTGTGTCGTCAGGCTTGAAGAGAAGAACAGCCAAAATTTGTCCAAATTTAAATATTGAAACAATGAAGAAAAAAACAATTTTAGTAAGTTTAGTTACCCTTATAACCATAGGGATAACAAGTGTAAATGCACAAACACCCATCTATTGGGGTGTGAAAGGTGAAATGAATCTGTCGAACTTTTTACTGAGCGACTTCGATCATCTGTCGAGTAAAATGAAGGTGGGCCCTAATTTAGGCGGATTCATGAGAGTCGAATTGCACGAGAATTTTGCACTTCAACCGGAACTGTCGTTTTTCTATAGAAATGCTAAAATGGAAGCTCTCTCGGAAGATGACACATTCAAGCAGTGGGGAATGCAACTCCCGGTATATGCTTTAGGTCAATACAGAACCTATAACGGATTATTCTATGGAGGTATTGGGCCATTCGTAGGATTGGGTTTTGATGCAAGACTTGATGATCTGGACATAGACCTGTATAAAGAAGTGGCGGGGAAAACGCCTATGAACCGTTGGGACTTTGGTCTCGGGCTCTTGCTGGGATATGAGTTCAACAGTGGTTTGCAACTGAACGCAGGGTACCAGTTCGGACTGGTTAATCAGGCGGACGAGTTGACCGCTTTGAAAAATGTAATCAACGGCTCGGACGATGCTAAAATGCGGACACAAACTGTGAACGTAGGCATAGGATATCGTTTCTGACAAAAGCGCAGAACGTTTGAACCCAAAGAGATTGTCTCAAGATCCGGCCATAGAGGTCGGAAATGAACCCTGAGTCGATTTTTTCGATCCCGATGGACATCCGCCAGATAACAGATGTTCATCGGGTTTTTTCTCTCTCTCTCTTTTTCCGTACATTTGTAAGTCTGTTATAATAGAAACGGTAATTGAAAAAATGAAACAACGAAAAGAACGGTTTTTTATCCTCAGTTACGATAAAAAAACGGCGCTCACCGCGGCGGTTATCATCAGTTTTATCCTGGCTTTCGTCATGCTGTCGTCGTCGATGTACTACACCATATCGTTAAATAAAAAAAGTGAGATAGGGCTGGTTGATATCATCACACCGGAGTCTGTTGTCACGCTGCTGGTCAATACGCTGGTTTTCTATTTTCTTTTCCGACTGCAATTTTGGGCGATAACACACTTCCTGAACCGGCCGTATAAAATGTGGCTGCTCTTGCTGGGCCTGTTTGTGGTGATTATCTTCCTGAGTCCCCTCTTTTCACAGATGCAGTGGTGGTGGTTTCGCGGTGAAGTATCGCCCGGAGCCTATTCTACATTGCACTATGTGAAAGACTTTATTATCCTTATCATCTCTTTTCTCTTTACGATGTTGATCTATTTTATCAATCAGAATCAAAAGAGAGTGACCGAAAATCAACACCTCGTTTTAGAGAATCTGCAAAACAGATACAATGCGCTTAAGAACCAGACGGATCCGCATTTCCTGTTCAATTCGCTGAATACGTTGAACGGGCTGATCGGGTATGATGACCAACGTGCCAGGGATTATGTCGAACAACTTTCCCATGTGTTCCGTTATACGATGCAGAACAGGGTGGTGTCCCGATTGTCCGATGAGTTGGAGTTTGCAGAGTCGTATATCTACCTGATGAAGATCCGGTATAGCGACGGATTGGATGTGCAAATACGTGTCGACGATGAGAAAAAGGGATATTATATGATTCCGTCAGGACTGCAGGTACTTATTGAGAACGCCATCAAACATAATGTCGTAAGCCGGAGAAACCCGCTTCGTATCGTGATTGAAACCCTCCCGGATGACAGGGTGCGTGTGGAAAATAATCTGCAGATAAAAACCGGGGAGAAGGTAAGTAACGGCCTGGGACTGTCTAATCTGAACGAACAATGCAGATTGATATTCGGAAAAGAGATTATTGTCAGTTCTGCCGACGGAGTATTCTCTGTTGAGATCCCGCTCATAAAAGATAGGGGTATCTATAAATATACATAAAGGCATTTCGATGAAAGTAGTAATTGTAGAAGATGAGTTTGTTGCCGCACAAAACCTGGAGCGGATGATACAGGCGGTGGATGGAAGTATGGAAATTCAGGCCGTGCTGCAAAGTGTGGAGGAGTCTGTAGAGTGGTTTTCGTTGAACGCTTCTCCCGATGTTGTTTTCATGGATATTCATTTGGCCGATGGTGATGTTTTCTCGGTTTTCGAGGAAGTTGAAATCCTTAGTCCCATTATCTTTACTACCGCATACGATGAATATGCATTAAAGGCATTCGACGTAAACAGTATCGATTATCTGCTGAAGCCGATCAACAGGCAGAATCTTGAGAAGGCCCTGAACAAGCTCACTTCATTGACCTCTCAACAAAATAACAGGGAGCTTGTCTCGCAAATTATGCAATCGATGCATGAATCGAAGATACCCTATAAGAGGCATTTCCTCATTCCGAATAAGGACAAGCTTACCCCGCTAGATAATCCGGAGCATACCCACCCACTTTCCGGAAATAAATCCTGGATCCA
>DAOSXA010000023.1 GCA_035380245.1 Candidatus Zixiibacteriota bacterium
CCCCAAAAGCAAAGCCCTGCCTTGAGTGGCAGGGCTTTGTAATGGTTAAGAAGTAACTGGACGAGGGTTACTTCAGGAGTACCATTTTCTTGGTGGCTGTGTTGTTAGCGGCGGTGAGTTTGTAGAAGTAAATACCGCTAGCCTGGCCTTCGGCATTCCATTCGATGGACTGCGGGCCGGCTTCAGCCATACCGGAGAACGAAGCCACGACCTGACCGGTGACGTTGTAGATGGTCAGGTTGAATTCGCTGCGCTCTTCGAGAGTAAAGCCAATGGTCGTCGTCGGGTTGAACGGGTTGGGATAGTTCTGAGCCAAACCGAAGTTCGACGGGACCTGGTTGGACAGCACCATGGCGCCCTCGCGGGTGGCCATTTCAACCGACACGATCTCGCCGTTCACCTGGAGGAAGTCCCCGGTGAAGCTGTTGCCCTCGATCGAGGACACGAGAATGCGGGTGTTAGTGCCGTCAAAGGCATAGAGCATTTCCATATTGTCGGTCAGCAGTTCCGGCACGACGTCGCCGGCCATAACCACGAAAGCCGCACCGATCTCGGTGTTACGCACCGACATGATGCCGCTCTGGCTCAGGCTGTAGTCGACCGCCACCGGGGAGGCTGTCTTCGAATACGGAACCGCATCACCAACGATCAAACGGATCAGGTAAACCAGGTCGGCAACCGACAAGGTGATACCGTCAGCGTTGACGTCGGAAGCGGCGATGGCGGCCTGCTCGTAGCCACCAAACACGCTCAGACCCTGGATGAAGTAGTTGCTGAACATAACGGCGTCGGAGATTTCGTTCGCCAGGCCGTTCTGGTTCAGGTCACCACGATCATCGATCGAGTCGGCGCAGATAATATCAACACCACCATTGACGAAGTCGACCCAGCGGATCAACTCCGGCTTCTCCGGATGCCCCTGATTCAGCGTGTCGCAAACATAGTTCGCGCCATACAGCGTCGGGAAAGCATGGGTCGGATCGGCGATGGAGGAAGCGAAGTCTCCGACGGTCGTCTCGAAATCCCACAGATAGCGGGAAATATAGAGCTGCTCACCGGAAACATCGGAAATAGCGTTGTCACCACAATCGTACCAGACCCAGCGGACCGGAGCGTACATGCACTCCAGGGTACGATCGTTGGAAACGTAGAAGTACATCGTCGCCAACTGGTTGCTCACCGAACCCAGAGTGTTGGTGTAGCAGGACGGATGACTAATACCGTCGTTCATGTCGGCGATCGCCACGATACGGACAATACCGCTCGGACAGGCGTTGGAACCGCAGTTGCCGTTCTCGCCCTGGCGATAGGTAAAGTACTCCCAGTCACAGTCTTCAATGAAGTCGCCCGGCTGAACCGTGTTCAGCGTCAGAGCCGACTGATCGTACTGGACCAGGAAGTCAAAACCACCGATCTCGTGGTTCTGGTAGTTGCCGTTGAGCATGAAGATATCAACCGAATCAACCATGCCCTGATAGACGTCATGAGTCTTCTCAATCGTCAGCAGGAACGGTACGATTACGATCGTTATCGAAATCTCATCGGAATTCGACGGGCTGCAAGGATCACAGACCGGAGCACCGTCGGTGACACCAAGCACCAGGGTAAAGGTGCCGGTGAAGTCGGGATCCAGATACGGGGTGTCCCAGGACCATTCACCCGTGGCCGGATCCAGATTGATCGAACCGGGACCGGTGAAAGCATTGACCGTATACAGAAGAGCCGACGGACCGCTGTCAGCGTCAGTGGCGTCCACGTCGCCGGTCAAAATACCACCCATACCGGACACTACGACATTGTCTTCATCGGGACAGAACTCGTTGCCGTTGGCCTGCAAGGTGCAAACAAACGTCGGAGCGTCGTTCTGTACGCAAATGGTGAAGGTCGTCTCATCAGTGTCGCCGCACGGGTCCTCAACCTGTACCGTTACCACGTGCTCACAAATGTCAGCACCATCGGTCGTCCAGGTGATTACACCGGTATTTGCATTGATGGCCAGGCCCGCAGGACCCGACACGATCGAGAAGGTCACGTTACCCGGATCGTCATTATCTGTGGCCGTTGCCTGGCCAACATAAGTGTCGCCCCAGTGTATCGTAGCATCCGCAATCGGATCGAGAACCGGCGGATCGTTACTGATCGTCAAAATGGTCACTCCGTCGGGAGCTTCCGAGTTGACCGGGACCGGATATAAACCAGTTCCGGCAACATCAACGAACTGGGTCGTCGCTGTCGTTGCACAAGCAGTATTAGCACAAATATTCTGACCAACCTCCAGATCGACGCCCGCTACTTCGACCGTACCGCCACAAGCATAGTTCGCCGTGAAATCAATCTGAGCCACGACGGTTACGCCGGCGCCAAGATCCACGTCAGCAGGATCCATCTTCAAAGCCGCCATACGAACGGTGTCAGGAGCTGTGCCAGAGGCCATGCTGAGGTCAAGATAACGGTGAGTTAACGCCGTGAAAGCCGCGTCCCAATCGATCGTATAACTGTCGAAATAGGCTCCGCCGGTGGCCGACGTCATCTCGAATATGATCTCAAACGCAGATATGTCCATGCTGCTGTTGTCAACAGTTATGTCCAATATCTGGCTCTGGCCGCGAAGCACTGATTTGTGATCAAACAGCACTTCATCAGCAAATGAAGTAGTGAAAGCAAATACCAGTATAAAGGAGGTCAGTAACAAAGAATATATGCTTCTTCTTTGCATCATTATAATGCTCCTTTATAAAAAAGTCACATTAAAGTTCAGGCAATCATCTCATCAGGCATTCTACCGGATAAGACTCTCCGATCACCTTCTTAATTACCTAAGCTTGCCTTGTGGCCGGGTTAGGCGCCCGCCAGTATCATCGCCTGTTCAACCGCGAGGAACCGTCCAAAGAAACAGCTCAACATCAGTTGATTTGACGGCCATGAAACTGAATGGAAATAAGGGCAAGGAGAGTAAAACCATCAGAGATTGTATCTCTCTAATTGGTTTCAAATCCTTTATCGAAAACCGAATGATCTTGGCTTGAACTTCGTAACGCTAAGTGATACTTATCGTTACTTAAGGTGCGTCAGACGCAAAACAGAAGCGCTTGATAACACAACTATTTCCCTAGACGCCAACAAAATAATAACTATCCCGCTTTTGTCAACACCTTTTTGTTTTATCCTTATATTACGATATTGCGTAGTAATAAATAGGCGGCCAGGCTTCGGCTGATTGAACGAAGACAGCAGGCAAAAAAAAGGCAAAACCGCCTGGTGACGAAATTCGGAGTGGTAAAA
>DAOSXA010000024.1 GCA_035380245.1 Candidatus Zixiibacteriota bacterium
TTGTTCACCGAGCAAGCGAAACTCCGCGCTGAAGAACTCGGCGTCGCCGATCAAGTCAAGTTCATCCATGGCGATGCCGCCGGCTTCGTCTCTGACGAGAAGGCCGGCGTGGCAGCCTGTCTCGGTGCCACGTGGATCGGCGGGGGCGTCGGCGGAACTATCGAGCTTCTGGCGCAGAGCCTCCGCCCTGGAGGGATCATTCTCATCGGCGAGCCCTACTGGCGGCAGTTACCGCCGAGCGAAGATGTTGCCAAAGGGTGTCTTGCCCACTCAATCTCCGACTTTCTCCTGCTTCCAGAACTTCTCGCGTCTTTCGGCCAGCTTGGCTACGACGTCGTGGAAATGGTTCTTGCAGACCAAGACGGATGGGACAGATACGAGGCGGCCAAGTGGCTCACCATGCGCCGATGGCTTGAAGACAATCCCGACGACGAGTTCGCGAAAGAGGTACGAACCAAACTGACCTCGGAACCCGAGCGCTACGCCGCTTATACCCGTGAATACCTGGGCTGGGGTGTGTTCGCGCTGATGCCGCGGTGATGAGGGGATTACCGGGCGACTCAGACAGTGTGGAAAATCCAATCATGCCTTACAACTCATTCAAGCCGACGCCACTTCGCGGCGCGGCTTAATTCAGGCGCTGGAAAAAAGAAAGGAGGGAACACATGGCTACTGTATCGAGGCAAGGCAACAAACTCGCGAATCTGCTGAGACTTCTCTCGCCCGGGCTGGGCGAACACAATGCAACCGAGCAACTATCAATGTTCAGAGGAGGATCGTTCGCGATACTTTCGTTCACAGCTTTCATTCTGGGAGCATTCGTCTTCCAAGGGACCGCGGCCGCATGTACCGGGATATCTCTCAAGACGACAGACGGAAGGTCGGTTCATGCAAGGACAATCGAGTGGGCAAGCGGACCGTTGGGAAGTGAGCTCGTCGTCGCGCCGAGAAACCTATCGTTCATATCACACCTGCCGAAAGAGAAGAACGGGATCACATGGTCCAACCGCTACGGTTATGTCGGAATCTCTCTGATCGAGGCCCGAATCGTCGGCGAAGGCATAAACGAAGCGGGGTTGAATGCTGGACTCTTCTACTTCCCCGGATACGGATCCCTAGCTCCGTTCGATCCGAAGAACACCAAGAACAGTATTGCGGACATAGATCTGGTGCGGTGGATTCTCGGACGTTGTGCCACGGTGGATGACGTGCGCGAGGCGCTGGCCAAGGTCACGGTCGCACCGGCACATCTCGACGAAGACGGTCGTCCGTCCCCTACAGCGCACTGGCGGGTGACCGACGCAAAGGGTGGAAACATAGTAATCGAGATCATCGACGAGGGCAACGTCCACGTGTACGACAACGAGGTCGGTTTGATTACCAATTCACCCGGTTTCCCCTGGCATGTAACTCACCTAAACACACTGATCAACGTCCAACCCGGCACACTGCCTCCACGGAAGCTGGGCGATCACCCGATATTCTCCTTCGGTGCGGGGACAGCTGCTCTCGGACTTCCCGGCGACTACTCCCCTTCCTCGCGCTTTGTCCGAGCTGCTTTTTACCGCAATAGCGCCCCACCTATGGAGACGCCTCTCGAAGCGGTATCCCAAGCGTTCCACATACTCTCCAACTTTGACATCCCCATTGGAACCGCCTTCGCCCCCGAACACCGTGACGACATTCCTGACATGCCCAGCGCGACGCATTGGACCGCGGTCTCCGATCCAACCGACTTGAAGTTCTACTACCGCACCATGCACGACGGCAGGGTGAAGTGTGTCGATCTCGAGCGGATCGACTTCACGGCAGAGAAAGTAAAGACGTACTCGATCGATTCCGGCCGTTTCACGTTCGACGACGCCACTCCACAGTAATTTCTTTCCGGGATGACTTGGGAAAGGCTGAAACGAAGTATTCCCACAAGACGCTGCTCACATATTTCAGAAACCGCACGCGGTTTCTGAAAATGGAGAGCGTTGCACGTTAGGAGGAAAAAATTTAAAAATGGCTAAGACAACAATCACATACTGGAATCCGTTGAGTTCAGAAAATAAAGGCAAATGGGAACCGATTAAGGGGTTAGAAGGTATTGCGGAAGAACTGACATTGAGCATTGATCACGAAACGGGGGAATATACCCGCTTGACACGGTTTAATCCTGGTGCCGACACAACACCCTTTGGCGGGAAAAGTCATGACTACCCCGAAGAAGTCTTTATTGTGAGTGGCCGCCTTTTCGATAAGGCCTTTGATATGTGGTTGGAAACTGGACACTACGCAAGCAGACCACCGGGAGAGGTACATGGACCTTTCACAACAGAAGAAGGTTGTGTTGTTCTTGAGATGTCATTTCCAAACAAAACGAACGAATGAAAAACATCGCCTAACGATCGGCTGCACATGGACCGCAAGGAAGATAATAGAGCCAAGTCTTGCATTATAACATTTTCATCATACTTTTTTAATAATGTGTCATTGCAAGAACTGACCCCCATGTTTTACTGCCCGAAGGAGAAGAGTACACGTTGCCGCACGTTTTTTCGGCGTCAGGTGTTC
>DAOSXA010000025.1 GCA_035380245.1 Candidatus Zixiibacteriota bacterium
CAGCATACTGGCCACCGGTACTGCCGATCCGCTGGCCGATACCCGAACACAGAACGTCATCGAGCTGCCCGATAATGCCATGACACAGCCCGAAGGCGACTGGGATCTGGTCCATGGTGAGCTGATGACCTTCGCCAATCCCGGCTTCGATCTGCCGCCCATTGATCGGCTGGAGGCATTCGATCCGAATGGTCGCTGTGTTTATACACGGGTTTTAGTGGCGGTTGAATCGAAAGACTTGATCCGGCCTGTTTGGCTGTACAATTACAAGCTCGGCCATAATATGGAGAGGATAGCCTCGGGATGCTGGTATCCAGCAAAATAGAACGAAATCGGCTTAAATCGGCAAAGAACATTTGACTTCGGGCTTTCATTTCAGTATATTTGCAGGGTGAATTAAAGTGGGAGTGTTGTATTTGCAGCATTCCTTAACTGCCTCTGTTGAGGTCATGGCAAAACGCAATAGCCCCCAAGAGGAGTATGAGACATGGCAGAAATAGATGATCGCTGGTTGTCAGTGGACGAAATATGCAAATACCTTGGGATCGGTAAAGACACCGTCTACAAGTGGATCGATAAGCATGGAATGCCCGCTCATCGCATGGGACGACTGTGGAAATTCAAAAAAGAACAGGTCGACGCATGGGTTGAGGCTGGTGGCGCGGCTACTCATATCACCGATGAGAAACCGGATAAATAATGATGGCCACAGATAGGAGTGATAAATGGCAGAGCCAATAGAAAATAAAGTGACAAGGTCACTTAAAGCAGCGGAAGAGCTATACCACCGTCTTGTGTTGATAGTCGGGAAAGGTGGTTCCGGTAAAACTTCTGTTGTTCAGAATTTGGCAAAACTGCATGACGCCGAGCCTATAAATATCAATCTGTGCCTCTCAAAAGAGCTGCTTGAATTAACAGAAAAACAAAGGCAACTGAAGCTGGCCGAAATTTTAGCGAAGGCTGTCAATGGCAGCGGGGATAAGGTTTTTCTGGATAATATTGAGATCCTTTTTGATGTTGAACTCAAGCAGGACCCGTTGCGTTTGCTACAGGGCTTATCCCGAAATTTAACCGTCGTGACCTCTTGGAACGGCACTTTTGAAAAAGGCAAGCTGACCTACGCAGAGCCGGGTCACCGCGAATATAGAAGTTACGATTTAACAGACACTCTGGTTGTCAGCATGAGTGGCGAGGCAACAGTAGATTTTAAACAGTCAAGCGAGGATAAACTGATATGAAATACGGAGAGCTAATTCAATTTGATCCGATAGAATCGGTCGTTCAGCTGCGCGATGCTGACAAAACAAGTGCTGCCCATCAACTGGTTAACACCTATGTGGTTTCTGATGAAATGGCAGAACGGATGGTTCGCCTTGTAATTCCTCAGCTTCAGTTTGAGCAGCCACTCGATAATAAAGGCATCTTGGTGGTCGGTAATTACGGTACCGGTAAATCGCACTTGATGTCTGTCGTATCCAGCATTGCTGCCGATGCGTCCCTGCTTGATAGTTTAAACCACGAAAGCGTTAAAACGGACGCAGGCAAGATTGCCGGGAAATTCAAGGTCATCCGCACCGAGATCGGCGCAACGACTATGTCTCTCAGAGATATTCTGGTGGCAGAACTCGAAGAGCACCTCGAGAACATGGGCGTGAGTTATGTCTTCCCGGACTCGGGAACGATTACCAGTCATAAGCGAGCGTTTGAGGACATGATGGCTAAGTTCGGTGAAGTATTTCCTGAACAAGGTCTCCTGCTGGTGGTCGATGAGTTGCTGGATTATCTGCGAACCCGAAAGGATCAGGAACTCATCCTTGATTTGAACTTCCTCCGTGAAGTCGGTGAAGTGTGTAAAGACCTCCGCTTCCGTTTCATGGCCGGTGTACAGGAAGCCATATTTGACAGCCCGAGATTTGCCTTTGTCGCGGACAGTATCCGTCGGGTGAAGGACCGCTTCGAGCAGATCCTGATTGCACGAAGCGATGTTAAATTTGTGGTCTCGGAGCGTCTGTTAAAGAAAACTACCGAGCAACAGGCAAAGATCAGAGATTATCTCACTCCATTTGCTAAATATTATGGTGGCCTGAATGAGCGCATGGATGAATTTGTCCGGCTGTTTCCGGTACACCCTGATTACATAGACACCTTTGAAAGAGTGACTGTTGTCGAAAAGCGTGAAGTCCTCAAGACCCTCTCCATGGGCATGAAGGGCGTTTTGAATAAAGATGTCCCGGACAACGAGCCCGGCCTGATCGCTTTTGACAGCTACTGGAATACCTTAAAGCAAAATGCATCCTTCCGGGCGATTCCCGAGATCCGGGCGGTGATTGATTGCAGTCAGGTGCTGGAATCACGCATCGAAAACGCCATCACGCGCAAACAAT
>DAOSXA010000026.1 GCA_035380245.1 Candidatus Zixiibacteriota bacterium
TTCCGGCAGCTTATCAAAAAGCGAACCGGTATCCGGCATCGGCGGAACTGGGATGGACTGGTCAAGGTTGAAAAGCCGTTGTTTCAGCGATTCCGTAAACATTTCTTCCTCATTTTCAGCCATCATCCTCACCTCCCAGCATTTCACGAAGCTTCCCGTATGTACGGTGAAGCTTTGAACTCACGGTTCCCTGAGGTTTGGCCAGCATTTCTGCAATTTCCTTTGTCGTGTAGCCGTGAAGCACATTGAGCACAAGAATCATGCGCTCTTCGGGCTGAAGCCTTGCGAGCGCCTTTGCGAGCGCCGCATTGTCCACGGCCGCGTCCTCAAGACTGACCGCGCCCCCATCGGAAGTCTCGATAAAATCATCGAGATCGAAGGTGTTCCGGCGCAGGATCAGGCCCCCGACGGCACGTTTGCATCGGATGCTCAGGATCCGGAAAATCCAGCCCTTGAAGGCGGCCGGCTCCCGTAAATTGGATATGCCTTTGAAAGCCTCAAGAAACGTGTCCGAGACCGCATCCAGCGCATCCTCCTGATTTCCGAGCGTATACAGGGCAAACCGGTACAGCTCAGGATAACAAGCCTCATAAAGCGCGGCAAACGCATCTCTGTCGCCGTCCCGCGCCTTTAAAGCCAAACCGGGATCCAATATCATAACCACACCACCATTCATGGCTATCGTAAAGATAGTGTAATTTTATTATAAATTTGATGCGCAAAAAAGAAAGAGGAATTCCAAAAAAACATAAAAAATGTCCCGTTCCAAAAGGAACGGGACATTGGTGTCGGCACCGACCTATCTTTCCGGGAGGCTGCCCTCCAAGTATTTTCGGCACGAACGAGCTTAACTTCTGTGTTCGGAATGGGAACAGGTGGAACCTCGCCGTAATCAATACCGACTGTTGGTGACCCGGGGGGGATTCGAACCCCCGTTGCCGGCGTGAGAGGCCGGAGTCTTAGGCCGCTTGACCACCGAGCCATGTGGTGCGCCATCAGGGACTCGAACCCAGGGCCCGCTGATTAAGAGTCAGCTGCTCTACCAACTGAGCTAATGGCGCATACCAAAGACAGGGAACCTGTCATGCAGACAGGGCCTGTTGTCAACAGGGTATACCCGATCCTGCGGATCAGGAGCCCTGAAAACCGAATAAGAACATGCATTTCCGAGAGGAAATGCTGCGATATGTCCGGCAACGAATGTTGCCGGGGAATAATTTTTGAAGAGAAAGAAAGCGAAAGGTCAAGCCCTCGACCGATTAGTACTCGCAAGCTTAACGCGTCGCCGCGCTTACACATTGAGCCTATCAACCTTGTAGTCTGCAAGGGGTCTTACTTGTTTAAAACAATGGGATATCTTATCTTGGGAACGGCTTCACGCTTAGATGCCTTCAGCGTTTATCCGATCCGCACATAGCTGCCCAGCTATGCCACTGGCGTGACAACTGGTGCACCAGAGGTGCGTCCATCCC
The DNA here is from genome assembly GCA_035380245.1 of Candidatus Zixiibacteriota bacterium. Classification (NCBI taxonomy): domain Bacteria; kingdom Pseudomonadati; phylum Candidatus Zixiibacteriota; species Candidatus Zixiibacteriota bacterium. The sequence goes on from DAOSXA010000026.1 coordinate 1,473, forward strand.
GGTCCTCTCGTACTAAGGACAGCTTCCCTCAAATATCCAACGCCCACGACAGATAGGGACCGAACTGTCTCACGACGTTCTGAACCCAGCTCGCGTACCGCTTTAATTGGCGAACAGCCAAACCCTTGGGACCGAATTCAGCCCCAGGATGCGATGAGCCGACATCGAGGTGCCAAACCTCCCCGTCGATGTGGACTCTTGGGGGAGATCAGCCTGTTATCCCCAGGGTAGCTTTTATCCGTTGAGCGACGGCAATTCCACTCTCATACCGCCGGATCACTAACTCCAACTTTCGTTTCTGCTCGACTCGTCAGTCTCGCAGTCAGGCTCGCTTCTGCGTTTACACTCTATTGCATGGTTTCCGTCCATGCTGAGCGAACCTTTGAGCGCCTCCGTTACTCTTTTGGAGGCGACCGCCCCAGTCAAACTGCCCACCTAACAATGTCCCCCGACTCGATTCAGAGCCGCAGGTTAGAACTCCAATACTTCAAGAGTGGTATTCCAACGTTAACTCCACCGAAACTAGCGTCCCGGCTTCCCAGTTTCCCACCTATCCTATACATGAAATACCGAAGTTCAATATTAGGCTACAGTAAAGCTCCATGGGGTCTTTCCGTCTTGTCGCGGGTAACCGGCATCTTGACCGGTACTACAATTTCGCCGGGCGGGCAGTTGAGACAGTGTCCAGATCGTTACACCATTCGTGCGGGTCAGAACTTACCTGACAAGGAATTTCGCTACCT
>DAOSXA010000027.1 GCA_035380245.1 Candidatus Zixiibacteriota bacterium
AGCAGTTCTTCATGAACGTCAGGTCCTTCGAGTATTTCAAGACCAAGAAAAACCCGCTGCCAGATTTCGTGCTGCCATCGGAGGAAACCCTCGCGGCCCTTGAAGCCGATCTTGACGAATGGTTTTCTAAGAAGCGTCGGGGCAAGTATTCCAAGGTGTTCGTTTATCCGAAAGAAGGCCACACATGGTTCCTCGTGCGCCACGGGAAGCCCTATGCTCGTGAGGCGGTCATTGAGGCCGGTGAGTCCACCAGTCAGTACTTCCGCCCTGAAAAATTCGACGTGCTTGCCTACAACCCCGTCATTGGGGAGATCCGCATGAACGCCGAAACCAAGGGCGAGAAGGAGCTCTACCGGAAGAAATTCGGGCTGCATCTGTTCGGCAACGAAGAGTTCTTTAGCGAGCGCAGCCGATTCGACCTCGAGCCACTACGGCAGATCGGGGAAGAAGCGCTTCTTTGTGACGACGTGGAAGGCATTGAATACGTCAGACTGAAAGAGGTTCAGTTTTTTTGGGGTGGCGCACACAAGGATATAGAAATCCGGCGATCCGAGGACATGTTCGCTTCTCTCCGAGATCGGGATAAGACCCTTCCCGCTGGAGGCAAGATCGTCAAGGCGAGCTTCCAGATCAAATTCGACGGTTCCAAGACGCCCAGGTCGGTCACCTTGAGTTCAGGTAACCGAGCGCAATTCAAGCGGGATGGTGATGCCGAGGTTATCGAGCGCTGGCTCGGACTCAGGGGCTTTATTGTCGGAGCCGGAGGGACATCGGATGAGTGACCCCTTCTGGGCATATCTGGAGAGATTGCCTGGAAAGTCGGCGGCGCTGTTCGATTGGGATAAGGCGCTCTCCGGTTGGGACCGGTATCCATTGTTTCGGGACAATTTTCTTCAACTGACCAAGAATCACGCGACCGCTGTGGATTGCCCGACGGAATGTGGCCTGGGATGCCCACGTAGTGTGATCACCCATGCGAAGACCGACATCCGAGCCGTCTGCATCGAAAAAGAACACGCGGCCATCCAACTCTCTCCACGGCAGACGCTGATCTACCGGCTCAAGCAGTCAGCCATCAATGGCGCTATCTGCACGGCCATGGGAATTGAACACCGAGAGGCAAAACTCGATGGCCTGCCCCACACATGGAGACTGGGCGATTTCATACCCACGGCCGGGATGGACTTCCCTGTTGTGCTGACAATGCAGGACAGCAAGGACACGCTGGTAGAGGTCGTCCGATCATTATGCCTTTCGACCCCCAAACCCTTTGTTGTAATAGCGCCCACGCGCCTTCATCTGAGTCCTGCAGTTGAAACACTGCTGGCGCAGAAAGACAGCCTTTTCGTCGCGCTGAACGAAGATCTGTACCTGGGTGATGCGCCACGACTCCTGACCTGTCGGGACAAGACTGAGATATTCGCTCCCCTTATCGATCAGGTGCCTGGGCCGGATTCAGGCGGCACAGTGTTTTTCATGACACCGCCGGGCACCACATGGCCACAAATCAAGATTCAGTTCCGCGATGGCCATACCGTCACAATATGGGCGGGAGACCAGAGCGGTCGATACACCTATACGCAAATGGGAATGGCGAGCAGGAAGAATGGCA